>JAWOIM010000212.1:0-9291 GCA_046484685.1 Chloroflexota bacterium
CAGCCGTGGGCAGCGTGGCTCCCAGCCAGTTGAGCGTCGTCTCCCAGCCCGTGGCCATATAGAGGGCAGCCACACCAACGGCCGTATAAAAAAGCAGTCCCACCACAATGGATCGCATTTGCTGCCAGACCCCCACCGCATCCCCCAGCAGCCAGACAAACAACAGCAGCCAAAATCCCGGATCGCCGCTGAGCAGGGTTAACAAAGCCAACAGGATGGCCTGGCCAATAACGTAGCCCAGCCACGGCCGTTCCCCTTCGGGCCAGCCAACCCCGTACCAGCGCAGGCCCACATGGAGCATAAGCAGCAGCGGCAGCAGTAAAGGCAGCCCCAGTGCAGCCAACCCCGACCGTGTGGATACCATATCTATCATGTTTACAATGACAAGCAGACTGCTGAACAGGGAGAGAAAGATAAATAGGAAGAAGGGATAATGGCTGCCGGCAACTGTGCCGCTGGCGACTGTGCCGCTGGCGACTTTGCCGCTGGCGACCTTGCCGCTGGCGACTTTGTTATCGGCGACGGTTTTGTCGGTGAGCGGTCTGTCAGGGATTGTCATTGTTTCCCTTAAAGTTGAGTCGAAAGATTCCTCACATTCGTTCGGAATGACAGGTGGACATTAAATTTGTAAAGCAAGATTGGCAACCGTTCAGACTTGTGCTGACTTGTGCTGAGCGTAGCCGAAGTAGCGCAGCCGAAGTAGGGACTGAACGCCTATCATGATTGTTCATTGCTGAGCCATACCCTATCTATTGTAACTGCTTCAAACTCAACGCACCATTGCCCATTCGGACAATGGCCAAATGGGCAGATAGGCGGGCAGGATGGACGATGTGGTGGGGCGTGGGGAATGGTATCGTTCCGGTAAGAAGTAAAACGTGAGAAGTAAAACGTAACGAGTAAAACGTAATTACGAGACCCACTACCCATTACGCACTACGCAATACGAAAAGGAGCACAAACGATGAAAAAACAAGCCACCCTCTGGTTACTCTTATTTGCCCTGCTGAGTTTGTTGAGCAGCGGCCGGCTGTCCTGGACGGCGGCGGCCTGGATCGCCCCCATTTTCGGGCTGCGCTTTTTGCAAACGGTTGACGGTCCGGCCAAGACGCGGGCCTGGCATTTTTTCCTGGCGCTGTGGGCGGCACTGTCGCTGGCCTGGTATGGGGCTACGCCGATTTGGGGATTGGCTCACTTTATCTTTATGGGGTTTAATGCGGCCGTGGGCATGGTGCCCTATCTACTGCATGAATGGGTGGGGGCGCGGCTGCGCCCCGCCTTTTTGACAACGCTGGCCCTGCCATTGGCGGCCACGGCGCTGGAGATGCTGACGGTAGCGGGCAGCCCGCTGGGGAATTTTGGGGCGGAAGGGTATGCCCAGTTTGGTTTTAGCTGGTTTGTGCAGCTTACGGCCGTTACCGGCATGTTGGGGCTTACCTTTATGACTACCTGGTTTGCGGCAGTGGTTAACTGGGTCTGGACCGAATGGGAAAACGGCCGTGCCTGGGCCGCCGGTCTGGCCGTTCATCTGACGGTACTGCTGGTAATCTTGAGCTACGGGGCAGTGCGGCTGGCCACGGCCCCCGCGGTCGAGAGCGGTGTTCAGGTGACGGGCCTAACGGTTCATGAGGTCAATATGCACCAGTTAATGCCCCTGCTCGGCGACGACCTGGCCGCTTTCCGGTCCGAAACGCAGGCCATTCACGCCGATTATCTGGCCGAAACGGCCGAGGCTGCCGCTAATGGTGCCCAAATTGTGCTATGGCCGGAACTGGCCGGCATTGGCGTGGCCGAGGATGTGGCCGCTTTGCTGGCGGCCGGGGCAGAACTGGCTCAAGAGTCGGCCATCTACCTGGCCATCCCTACCATGACGCTGGACCCGGCTGGCGAGGCACAGGCCATCAACCAGGTCCATCTGCTGGACCCTAACGGCGACGAGGTGCTGACCCACGTCAAATTTGGGGGCAACTTCATGGAGGGCACCGTGGCCGGAGATGGCGTTCTGCAAACGGTAGCGACCCCCTATGGCAAAATCAGCGCAGTTATCTGCTGGGATACCGATTTTCCCGGTGTTATGGCTCAGGCCGGGGCGCAGGGGGTTGATATTTTGCTCTCCCCGGCCAAGGAGTGGGAAGGCATTGACCCGCTGCACGGCCGTATGGCCACCTTTCGCGCCGTAGAGAACGGAATGGCGGTGGTGCGTCAGGCGGACGCGGGCTGGTCGGTCATGGTGGATGGGTACGGCCGTATTCTCAGCAGCGCGTCCGGCCCCAGCCAGCAGCAGAGCGCAGTTGTGCCCATAGCCGGCGTAGAGACCCTTTATCCGCAGGTGGGTGACGGACTGGGCTGGCTGGCGCTGCTGGGCCTTATAGGGCTGTTGGGCTTGTTGGGCTGGTCGCGAATTAAGATAAACTAACCACAGAGAACACGGAGGGCACGGAGGATTAAAGAGAAAATCTCTGTAGCAGTACCTAAGGCAGGGGCATTGGCAGCCGTCGCCGCCGGCGACGCTGCCAGATATTTTCGCCGCTGTAAATGGCCAGAGCCACCCAGATAATGCTAAAGCCGATAATGCGTACCAGCGTAAAAGGTTCGTTGTAAATGGTCACGCCGATGAGAAACTGCATGGTGGGAGCGATGTACTGCAGGATGCCCAATGTGGTCAACGTCACCTGACGGGCGCCGTAGGCAAAGAGAAGCAAGGGAATGCTGGTAGCTGCGCCGGTCAGGACAAGCAGGCTGGTTGTGGCCGTGGAGATATGGCCAAAAGCGGCCGTTCCGTCCACCTCTAAAAAGAAGAGGTAGCCAAAAGCGGGCAGGAAGAAAACGGCCGTTTCCAGCGTCAACCCTTCCCACGAGTTGAGTGAAGATGTTTTGCGCAGCAAGCCGTAAAAGGCGAAGGTAAAGGCCAGCGTCAGCGAAATCCAGAGAACCACGCCAAAGCTGACGGCCAGGTAGATAACCCCAATCGTGGCCACGCCAATCGCCAGCCACTGTCCGCTACGCGGCCGTTCCCGCAAAAAAATGACGCCCAGCAGCACGTTGACCAGCGGGTTGATAAAGTAGCCCAGGCTGGTATCAACGATATAGCCGTTGTTGACGCCCCAAATGTAGGTCAGCCAGTTGATGCCCAGGAGGGTGGCACTCAAGGTGAAGAGGAGGAGCGTGCGGGGTTGAGAAACGGCCGTTTTTAACCAACGCCACTCCCGACCCCAGGCCAACAGCCCCAGCATAAAGATAAAGGACCAGAACATGCGGTGTGCCAAAATCTCACCGGCATCCACATGGTCCAGCAGCTTCCAATAAATAGGGAACAAGCCCCATAAAAAATAGGCCCCCAGGGCCGCTAATGTGCCTTTATTGTGCATAGTTAGTGTCTGTAGTAAAGAGTAAAAAGTAAAAAGTGAAAAGTGAAAAGTGAGAAGTAATCCCACTTTCCACTTCTTACTTCTCACTTTCTACTTCTTAACTCCAACTCAGGGTGCGGCTGCCGGTTCCAGGAATCGGGCGGCTACCCAGCCATTAGTGCCATCGGCCACTTCTACCTGCCACCAAAATAAATCATCCCCTTCTTCAGGTCCGCCAATGACCAGGAGATAACCACCTTCATCAACCAGGGTAATTTGCACATTGCTGGTGCTGGGGCCGCCGCGCATCACCAGGCCGGCGCCACCGGTATCAATGACACGGGCGTAAAAACCCACCGTTATTTCTGAAGGGGCCACGGCGTTGTCGGGCGTGGGAATAGGGGTAAAGGTCGGGATGGGGGTAGGCAAAACGAAATCGGGGGTCACCGAGGGAGTCGGACTAGGCGGGGCCGTCAGGACAATTAGATCCGGTTCGGGCAATCCCGCCACCTCCAGAGGGGGGCGAGCCAGCAGAGAAACAGCCAGGCTGGCGGCCAGGCCAAGGCCCATCAGGGCCACCAATAAACCAACAGCAAACCATTTCCAGGGAACCGGCTCTTGGGCCGGCATAGAGGATGACCAGGTGGTCGGTTCAGCATTGGGGTCGCGGGGATCGGGGGGAAGTTTGTATCGAGCCATAGTAGAATTATGAGTTAGTCGGTATGACTTGTTTGGCCTCGACGGCCAGAAGGGTCAGATCATCGAAAGGTGGGGCACCCTGGCACCATTGGGTTATATCCTGAACAATAGCCGTAATAAGAGTAGGGGCGGAGGCGTTAGTATGGGAAGCCAGGGTATCTTCCAGCCGAAACTGGTCATACGGTTCACCGGCCGGATTGACGGCATCGGTGGCGCCATCGCTGAAAAGGAGCAGCCGGTCGCCCGGCTCAAGATGAATGCTGTATTCATCCAGGTGCAGGTCAGGGATCATACCCAGGAAGCGGTTGCCGCCGGGCAGGGCCTCTATCGGCTGGTGGGGGCGGGCCAACAACGGCCGTTCATGCCCCGCCCGCACATAAGTCAATTGACCGGATGGTCTGTGCAGAACACCGTAAACGGCCGTGACAAAAATATCATCGGTTGTGGCAATATCCAGCATCCCTTCATGAACGGCCATAGCCACAGCCGTCGGGGACAAGGAGTGGCGTGCTTCCTGGCGAAACAAGGTGCGCGTGACGGCCATAAACAAGGCAGAGTGAAACCCTTTGTCGGCCACATCGGCTATTAACAGCCCGACATGCTCAGCATCAATTTCGACCACATCATAAAAATCGCCCCCCACCTGCCGTGCCGGAGCCAGGTAAGCAGCAAAGCCAAAATCATTATAATCGGGCAGATCATCAGGCAGCAGGCTGGTTTGCACCACAGCGGCCAGTTCCAACTCTTTTTCCAGCCGCTTTTGTTTAACCAGCTTCGACTGAGTTGCTTTCAGATCGGCATACGCCTGCTGTAATGCCTCGTTCTTCTGCTGCAGCTCATTGATTGTTAACTGGTCCAGGTTGCGTATGCTGGTCAAAATATTGCGCGTCATGGCATAGGCAACGGTGGGGTTTTCTTGCATAAGCTGGTCAAAAACCGCCTCAGTGACCTCTAACACCGTTACTGAGGTGAGGGCGATACAGGAAGCCATGCGCGGCGTATCATCAATCAGCCCCATCTCGCCAAAATAATCGCCGGCTTTCATAATGCCCAGCAGCCGCTCCTGGCCATCGGGCAGCGTTTGCTGGGCCATTATATTGCCCTCGACCATAATATAAAAGGTATGCTCAACCTCTCCTTGCCGGCATAAAATGGTACCGGCCGGATAGCTTTGCCGTTGGGCCATATGGCGCAGGGTATCAATGGCAGGCTGGTCCAAATGACCGCCAAAGGTTTTATGAATAATGGAAGTGGCACCGGTTGATGTAGGCATAATTTTTTGCAGACGATAGACCATGGACGATGGACCATCGTAGTCAAGGGTGGATTAAGCCATCGTCTATCGTCCATCGTCTATCTTTAGATAAGCCAGAAATTTCTCCAACGGCCAGGTATTCACAATTAAATCGGGGGTGGCCCAGCCACGTTGGGCAGTAGCCACGCCAAAATGACGCAAGCTGAATTGATCGACATGGTGGGCATCGGTATTAATGGCCAGCGGAATGCCCAACTCAACAGCACGGCGCACGTGGTTGTCGCGCAGGTCCAGGCGGCGCGGATTGGCGTTGATTTCCAAAATAGTTTGGGTGGCAACGGCCGTTTCTAACACTTTATCCATATCCAGATCTGCCCCGGGCCTATCCGGCAGCAGCCGGCCGGTGGGATGGGCAATCATATCCACATGGGGATTGGCCATTGCTTGCAGCAGCCGCTCCGTAATCTGCTCACGCGGCTGGTTGAGGCTGACGTGCAGGGCAGCAATCACAAAATCGAGCGCCTCCAGCACATAATCCTCATAATCCAACGAGCCATCGGCCCGAATTTCTACCTCGGCCCCATGCAATACACGAAAATCAGGTCCCATTTCCTCAGCGGCCGCCCGTATTGCCAGCGATTGCTGCCACAGCCGCTCTTCTGACAGGCCGTTGGCAATGCCCAGGCTGACCGTATGGTCGGTAATAACAATGTATTGTAACCCATCGGCCTGTGCCGCCCGCGCCATTTCTAAAATACTCATTTTACCGTCAGACCAGGTGGTGTGCATATGGAGATCGCTGATGATGTCGTCTAACTGGATGAGTGTAGGCAGCGTTCCGGCCTGGGCAGCTTCGATTTCGCCCCGGTCTTCGCGCAGCGTGGGCGGAATGTAGGGGAGGTTGAGGGTTTGGTAAACGGCCGTTTCTGTCTCACACAAAATTTCCTCTGCGCCCGCACGTGGCCCATCGGGCAGCGGTGTAAAAGCATGTTCATTCAGGCTCAGCCCCTGCTTAAGGGCCAGTTCCCGCAGGCGTACGTTGTGGGCCATGCTGCCCGTAAAATAGGAAAGCAGTGTCCCCCACCGTGCCGGAGGCAGCACGCGCAGGTCCACCTGCATCCCGTTGAGCAGCACCACGCTCGATTTGGTGGCCCCGTGCCCCGACACCGACTCGACCTGGGGCAAATTGACAAAGGTATCCATAATCAACTGGGCGGCCTCAGCTTCGGCCGCTACCAGCAGGTCAATATCGCCGATGGTTTCACGCATACGGCGGAGGGAACCGGCAACGGCCGTTTTGACCACGCCCGGTAATTGTTCCAGTTCGGCCAGGATAGCCTGAGCCAACGGCCAGGCTTCTCCCAACGACGTGCGCTCGTCCCCATGCCGGGCCAGGGCTTCTATGGCCGCCACAATCTTGGCTTCCGACTTTTGCCCCATGCCCGACAGGTCGCGCAGACGGCCGGCCTGGGCCGCCTCGGTCAACTCAGCCAGCGACACAATGCCCAACTCCTGGTAAATCTGCTTCACCCGCTTCGGACCCAATCCGTCCACGCGCAGCATTTCCAGCAGCGACGGCGGAACCTCCTCCGCTAATTTTTCATAAAACGTTAAGCGACCGGTTGTTAGCATCTCCTCAATTTTCTCGGCCAGGGTTTTACCAATGCCGGCAATATCCGTCAGGCTGCCTTCGGCATGAACCTGGTTAATATCGCGGCCCAGGGCCTCAATACTCTCGGCTGCCCGCCGGTAAGCCAAAATACGATGAATCTGGTCACCCCGTATAGAAAGCATGTCGGCCACTTTAGCAAACATGGCTACGACTTCACGATTGTTCATCGATCAAACTCCTCTGTAAATGTAACCCAGGTTGTTAACCTGGAAAAGCAGCAGGTTGGCAGCCTGCGTTACGTTTTCATTCGTCAGCATAAGTTTAGCGGGCTGGACAGCTAAAGCCGCCACTACAAACTTAATGTTGGACAGTGATTTTAGGAGCCACTGTTTACCACCTGCTATTATACTGCCTAACGGCAATCACCAAAACATCCTGTAACCTACCAGCCTAATAATAGGCCCACCAGTTGCCAAATGTTAAATCCATGCTACTATATGCGCAACTGAACAGGCTGCCAACGGGTGTGAAGGCCGCACAAACCAGGTCAGCCTGCCGGTAAGTAAGATTTCTATTTACCCACAACTGAAATACAAGGAGAGACATATGAAAGAGAAGAGATTTTATGTCCTGTTGATGCTGCTCTTGACGCTGGGTTTTGTCCTGGTGGCTTGTGGTGGTGATGCCGCGCCCGTCGTGGAAGAACCGGCTGCCCCTATCCAACAACCGGCTGACGACCCCGTAGACGAGCCGATCGACGAGCCAATGGACGAGCCGACGGACGAGCCAATGGATGAACCCATGGACGAACCAGAAGAAGAGCCTACGGACGAGCCAATGGACGAGCCGATGGACGATGACAAAACGCTCACCATTGCCAGTGGTACTGATGTAGAAAACATGAACATCCATCTGGTCACCTCATCCCCCTCGTTCTCCGTCCTGGAGCATATCTATGAGACCCTGTTCTACATGAACACAGAAGGTGAATTAGAACCGCTGCTGGCCGAAAGCCTGGATGCCGATGACAACGGCAACTTTATCCTGACCCTGCGTGAAGGCATCAATTTTAGTGACGGCACCCCCTTTAATGCGGAGGCTGTCAAAGCTAATATTGACTGGGTATTGGATGCAGACAACGCGGCCCCCTTCCGCTTCCTTATCAGCCGCATCGAAGAAGTTAACGTCGTTGACGAATACACGGTCGAAATTGTACTCGACGGCGACTTTGCCCCCTTACCGGCCCACCTGTCTCATGGGGCTTTAGCCATGGTTAGCCCGGCCGCCCTGGAACAAGGTGCCGACTTCCTGACCGCAAATGCAGTCGGAACCGGTCCCTATGTCCTGGACCGCTGGCAGCGTGACAACGCCGTGACGCTGACGCGCAACCCCGATTACTGGGGAGATCATCCGGCCATTAATACGGTCATCTTCAAAGTAGTCCAGGAAGACAGCGCCCGTATGATTGAAGTAGAAGCAGGCACGGCCGATGTGGCCGTACGCGTACCCCCGGCAGAAGCCGAGCGCCTGGCCGCCAATCCTAATATCGACATTGTTAACACCCCCGGTCTGCGTACCATCTACATCTTCTTTAACGTCACCCAAGAGCCGTTCGATGACGTGCGCGTACGCCAGGCTGTCAACTACGCCGTTGATGTCCAGTCGATTGTAGACAACCTGTTTGACGGTGCGGCCATCGTCAGCCAGGCTCCCTTTGCTTCACCCATCTTTGGTTACTCAGAGCAAGAGCCGTATGCACGTGACCTGCAACGGGCGCGTGACCTCCTCGAAGAAGCCGGTGTTGAAGAAGGCACCACCGTCACACTGTACCACCCCACTTCCCGCTACATTCAGGACGCCCTGGTAGCCGACGCGGTGCGGGCACAGATCAGCGAAATCGGCCTGAATGTGCAACTGCAAACGCTGGAATGGACCCAGTATGTACCCCACGTCCGTCGTGTGGAAGAAGAAAATGACATCCAGTTCGCCATGCTTGGCTGGGGTACACCCACCATGGATGCCGACTACGCTCTGTACGCGCTGTTCCACTCCTCCGAAGTGCCGCCCGGCTTCAACGGTGCCTTCTACCGCAATGATGAGGTAGATGAACTGCTGGACGCTGCCCGTACCACCCTGGATCGAGGTGAACGTGAGCGGATGTATGCCGACGCTGTCGAGATTATCTGGAATGATGCCCCCTGGCTGTTCCTTTATAATGAAGTACAGTTAACGGCCGTGCGCAACGATGTCAGCGGCGTTCTGGTTCATCCCAACGAACGCCTGATTGTCACCGGTGCCGATAGATAAGCTTTACCTTTTGGCATATTGTGTATTGTGCAGCCCCGACTCGATAGGCCACAATACACAATATGCCTGAC
>JAWOIM010000293.1:0-6273 GCA_046484685.1 Chloroflexota bacterium
GTGAACATAGCGCCGCCGCAGGTCGGCTTGCTCCTGTACATATGGGCACCGCGACGTGTCGACAGATAGACCGGGGTGGCCGTTTGTGTCAGGTCGCAGGCAATGTCTACCCCAGAATTGCCAATGCCCACCACCAGCACCCGCTGCCCGGCCCAGGGCTCGGGGCTGCGGTAGCTGTGTGAATGCAGGCACTCCCCGCTAAAGTGGCCGGGGAACCGGGGCAGTTTGGGCTGCCAATGATGGCCGTTGCACACCAGCACGGCTCGGTAACAGTATGTCTCACTTTAGCCGGTATGTATGTGACGTATGGTCACATCATAGCCGCCCGTCTTGGCCGGAGCCACCTGCGTGACCTGTGTATGAAAGGTGATGTGAGGGCACAGGTCAAAGTGGGTGGCATACGCCTGGAAGTAGGCAAAAATCTGGCTGTGGTAGGGGTAAGGGGGGTAAGCGTTGGGCATGGGGAAATCAGAAAAGGCCATGCGCTCTTTGGAAGTATCGATATGGAGGGAATCGTAGATTGTTTTCTGAATACTGGCTGCTAGGCATGCCGGTCCAAAAATTCACGCAGCGGCTCAATAATTTCATCCGGGTGCGTCAGGCTGACGGCGTGGGCTGCTCCTTTTACCCGGACCTTACCCTTGCCGTTGGGCAGCAGGGCATAAAGCTGGTTGGCTAGAGACACCGGTGTACCCAGGTCATTCAAACCATGAATCGACAGCGCCGGCACATCAATTTGCCGGATTTCATCATCGGTCAGCGGGACGCGAGCCAGCAAGGCATTTATGGTATGGTACATATGATTGCCGGAGAAAGCTTGCCACTTGGGTCGCCACTGCTGCCACTGTTCCCCAAACTGCTCTTGGGGACCAATCAGCAAGAACATCAGTGAGTTCAACATCTCATCATTGGCCCCATGCTCGGCCCAGGCATCGCGCAGGGTTTTATAGTTTTCATTGAATTCCTGAGAGGGGATGTCTTTGCGTGTACTCATTAGCACCAGCGCTTTGACCCGATCCGGATGTTTGATGGCCAGACGCACACTGGCATAGGCCCCCTGTGACATACCGATAATTGTTGTCTGTTCCAGACCTAGATCATCCATCAACCCGATGACATCGGAAACTACATCATATAAATCGAATGCCTCACCATCCCATTCCGTCTGGCCAAAGCCGCGTGTATCGATGCGAATGCAGCGATACTTATCGGCCAGCGCCTCTACCTGAGCATCAAACATGCTCTGGTCAAACAAAAAGCCGTGCAAAAAGATAAGGGGAGGCCCATCTCCGCCTGAATCTTTGTAAAATAAGAGTTGATTATTGACATTTACTGTGGGCATTGCTTCACCTCGTTTTACTATTGATCTAGACTCACTAATAAAGATTAGGTTGGGATGATAATCAAAAACCCCACTTGATGCAACCTTTACCAGAGGGTCAACTGATCATTGGTATGGGAGCAAAAATTGGAGACAGACTTGCTGAAAAGCAGACGGCCGTTCCAGATGCACCGTATGGCCGGCCTGGGATATGATTTCTAAGCGGGCCTGGGGCATAGCGGCGGCCATTTCCCGGTTAATAGCCACAAATTTGGCGTCCAATTCACCGCAGAGCAGCAGCGTAGGTGTGGTCACCTGGCTTAAGTGTGGCCACAGGCTGGGCTGGACGCCGGTTCCCAGACCGCGCAGACTATGGGCCAGGCCGGTAGGGTGGTTGCTCAATCGCTGCCGGCGCAGCGCCTGGCGCACAGACGCCGGTAGTTGTTTTTGACTTTCCCATAAGGGTAGCTGCTGCCAACGATTAACGAACGCGGCAATACCCTGGTGCTCAATGAAGTCAGCCAGGGCTTCGTCGTGCAGCCGTCGTTCGCTGCGTTCTTGTTCTGTTTTGAGGCCGGGCGAGGCGCTTTCCAGGATCAGTTTGCTGACGTAATGGGGGTAGTGGCAGGCAAAGTAAAGGGCCAGCCGGCCGCCCATAGAGTAACCCAACAGGTGAACGGGGGGCGTGACGATCTGGTCAATAATGGCCGCCAGGTCGGCCGCGGCCTGGGGCATTTGGTAACGGGTGGGGGTAGGCGGACTATCGGTCTGGCCGTGCCCTAACAGATCAACCCCTATGGCTTGCAACTGGTTGGCGAAGGTCGGCCAGTGGGGCCGCCAGTTATGGCAACTGCCCGTAAAGCCGTGCAGGAAAAGAATCGGCCGTTTCTCACCGTACCATTCCACCTGGTAGGCCACGCCATTGGCCCTTATGGCTTGCTGTTCAATCGGTAATGAGTCCATCATCTCCTGTAGGAGCGCCCCATTGTTGTTTAAGAAAATAATCAGGGTAGGGACGACCCTTGTGGTTGCCCTCGATTGGGCCCAAGTCCTGCCCCTACGTAAATAAGTCGGCAACGGCCGTTCTTGCCATTTTACCGGAAGCCGTTTGCGGCAAATCGGCCACAAAAAGCAGGCGGCGCGGTAGTTTGTAAGGGGCCAGGTGTGCCCGGCAGTAATCGAGCAGGTCTGCTTCTGTCAGGCTAGATTCTTCGTGTAGAACAATGGCGGCGGCCACCTGCTGCCCCCACTCAGGATGAGGGATACCGACGACGGCAACGGCCGTTACTGCTTCATGCTTTCGTATAACCCGCTCCACCTCGGCCGGATAAACATTTTCTCCACCGCTCACAATCAAATCAGTGCGCCGCTGTACCAGCCATAAATCGCCGTCTTCATCCAGATAGCCCATGTCGCCGGTGGCGAAGGTGGCCAGACCTGACAGGTTTTGTCTACTTCGAGATGGCAAATTTGTTTCATTTACCAAACCTGTCAGGTCTACTTCGCTCAAGTAGCCGGCCATTACAGTTGGACCACTGACGACAAGTTCGCCTACCTGTCCCGGCGGGCAATCCTGACCCTGCTCATCGACAATTTTGACGGTTGTAAAAAGCAGTGGCTTGCCCACGCTGCCCGGCTTCCGCGCTGCCTCGGTTGGCAGCATTGTGGCCACCTGTGAGCTGGCTTCCGTCAGCCCATACGTGGGGGCGACGATGGGGAATGGGGGTTGGGGAAGGGGGTGTGGGGATTCACTACCCACTTTTAACTTCTTACTACTTACTAAATACTGCTCACTGGTCACTGCTCGCGGCAGCGCATTGGCTCGTGCCATCAATTCCGGATCGGCCGCCGCCCCGCCGAGGAGGAGGAGGCGCAGACTGGCCGGCCAGTGGTCGCGGCTGGACAGCAGCCGGTAGAGCATGGTGGGTACTAACGAGATGAGGGTGATTGGATTGGTATCCAGACTGCGGTTGATGGCCTTGAGGTCAAAACGGGGATGGAGGTCAACGGCCGTTCCATATAGGCAGCTCCGAAAAATGACGGCCAAGCCCCCCACATGGTAGAGCGGCAGGCAGCTTAGCCACAGGTCGTTGGGCAGCGTACCAATCCGGTAGGCCGACGACAGGGCGCTGTAAAAATGGTTGGCAAAGGTGAGCGGCACGGCTTTGGGTGTGCCCGATGTGCCGGAGGTGAACAGGATGGCCTGGAGGTTAGGGGCATGGGGAATGGGGGGTGGGGAATGGGGAGTGGGGAATGGGAAGGGTGTAGGCTCTAAAAGTTGCTCGTTGACAAGTAGTAATTGACAAGGGGCCAATGGCCATTCTTCTTTAGCAATGAGCCAGTGGCAGCCAACAGACTCTATCTGCCAGGCGAGTTCGGGCGGGGTTAAACGGCCGTTGAGCGGAACCAGCACCGCGCCGAGTTGGGCCAGGGCGTGAATCAGACAGACGTAGAGAGGGGAATTGGGCAGGAGTGCCGCCACACGGTCGCCCGCTTGCACCCCTTGGGCTGTTAAATAGGCAGCCAGGGCATTACTGCGCCGGTTTAGGTCGGCATAATTCCAACGCTCCTGGCCATAGATGAGGGCCAGCGCATGGGGACTGGTTTGGGCGCGTGCTTGCAGCCAATACCTAGTTTGGCCCATTGTTTAGCTAGTTGGTTTTTGCTGCCGGGATTGCAGAAAGCTGAATGACCAGACGTAGAGCCTCATTAATGGACTCAGCCGTAGGAAATGCCGCGGCAACGTCCGGCTCTAATACGACTATAATAGCTTCTTGATTTAGCTTTTGAGCAAAACGATTTGGTTTCGCTTTGGCATAGTCAAAATCATAGTGATCACTCAACTCATCGTTCTCTTTGGCCAGTTTATCTTGTTGCGTTTTCATAATCTTTTCGTTCGCGCTGGTTGGCTTTGCGTGCACTGATAATCCGAATCAAGTCGTCTTGCTCAGTATATGACACAATAAGCAGACGATTCCGATCTGAATGGCCTATGATCAATTCTCGAAACTCGTGGTCTGAATGCGCTTCATCGTCGAAAATATAGGCTAGCGTATCTTGAAATACGGTAGCTGCTTCAATAAAAGTCACGCTATGCTTGCGAGCGTTTCTTTCATCTTTGTGAGGGTCCCACTGAAATCGAATACTCATTTGAACTCCCTCTACTTATTGTGATTTTATCATAGGTGAGAGAACATGCCTATCAATCTTTAACTGGTATGGGCACGCTTTGATCGCTTGGTCTAACCGTTGACGATTCTCATTAACCTTTGGCGTTGCTGCTCGTCGTTGGCCCCATCGGTGTGAACTTCGATGACGGTGGGCCTAGGATTGGTCAGGTTGGCACGGATGGCTTGCTGGAAACTAACCCGGTCGTTGACTCGGATAAAGTCGAGGCCATAGGCTTTAACGGCCGTTTCAAAATCTACCCCGTGCGGCGTGACAAAGAGGTCGGTAAAAGGGGGATCAAAGTTGGCAATGGGCAGCCGCCGAAAAATGTGGCCGCCGCCGTTGTTGAGCAGCACAATGGTAACGGGCGGCAGGTCAATCTGGGAGGATGGGCTGGCCGCCAGCAGCCCGTTCAGGTCGTGGTAAAAGGTGACGTCTCCCACCAGGATGGCGGTCGGCTGGCGACTAGCGGCGGCAATACCTAAACCGGTTGAAAGATTGCCGTCAATGCCCGACGCGCCCCGGTTGGCAGTGGCCCGGATTGTTTTTTGATGGGCCGGGCCAAACTGGTCCACCTGGCGAATGGGCAGACTGTTGCCGATGAACAAACGGCCGTTATCCGGCAGCATTTCGATCAAATCATAAACGGCCGTGGCGTCAAAAAAGGGATCGCCGATGTGGTCAGCAATGGTTTGCCAGACGGCCGTTTCGGCCGCCAAAAACGGTTCGATCCAGGTGGTGTTGGGGCGGGGTTCCAGCCGCTCGGCCAGTTGGTGGCAGGTGATCGTCTCATTCACCTGCATAAAATGGCTGACGCGATGGCTGTCGTCGGCCCAGATGCCGTTGACCCGCAGGTGCAGGCGATAGGCCGGCTGGATGCGATCCAGGTAAGCGTTTAACCATTTGCCGGTAGGCACGGTCCCCAAACGCAGCACAAGCTCCGGTTCCGGCCAGGCCGGCTCTTGTTGCAGGAAGGTCTCGTAGGCGCTGAGAACGGCCGTTCCTGCTAAATGAGGCCCAAAGCGCAGCCCTGAAATCGGGTCAGCCATAATAGGATACCCCGCCTGCCGCGCCAGGGCTGACACAGCTTCCCCAAACGCTCCACCCGGACAACGCGGCCCGCACACAATCAGCCCCCGCTCATGCCCCGCCACCAGATCGGCCAGCCACGCAAGCTGAGTCTCAGTCGGCTGTAATACCCCCCTTTCGAAATTATGAATTAAGAATTTTGAATGATGAAGAGCCGGTTCTGCACTACTTACTTCTAACTTCTCACTACTTACTTCCAACTGCTCACTCGGTACCGGCTCCAGCGGTTTGCGAAAGGGAAAATTCAAATGCACCGGCCCTTTGATCAGCCCGTTGGCCGTGGCGTAGGCGCGGCCGGCCAGCGTTTGCAGTGAACGCAGGACCACCTCTGGCGCGTCCGCCTGGGGCAGGGCTACATCGACCGACCACAATACCTGGTCGCCATAGATTTTCACCTGGTCTATCGTCTGGTTGGCCCCGCTGTGGCGCAGTTCGGGCGGGCGGTCGGCCGTGAGCAGCAGCAGCGGCACCTGGGACAGTTTGGCTTCGATGAGGGCGGGGAAGAAATTGGCTACGGCCGTTCCCGACGTACACAGCAAAGCCACCGGTTCATCCCACTCTAGAGCCAGGCCCAGGGCAAAAAAAGCCGCGCTGCGCTCATCCAGGTGACGATAAATCTGAACGTCAGGCTGGGCGTGAAAGGCCAGCACCAGCGGCGTGGAGCGGGAGCCGGGGGCAATGCAGACAGCCCGCAG
>JAWOIM010000336.1:0-9871 GCA_046484685.1 Chloroflexota bacterium
CACTTTACGAGCCATTATCCCACGGTTGCAACCGGGGGCGCCAGCGTGGTACGGCCGCTTTGTATGCTTCCCACTCTGCGCCAAACTGCGACGCCAGCCACGGTTCTTCATAACTGCGCACATGCATATGAAAGCGAATGGCCAGAAAGAGAGCATAGGCACCCAGCAGAAAGGAGGAGAAATAGAGTGACCAACCGGCCACCAGCGTCAGCACGCCCACATACATCGGATTGCGCACCAGGCGGTACAAACCGACTGTTACCAGTTTCTTCGGTGGCGACCAGGGGGCCAGTGTCCCCTTCCCGGCCGCATAAAAATCGCGAACACACCAGAGCAGCACAAAAGCGCCAACCAGAACCGGCACCAACCCCGGCGTCCAAACGGCTCCACGCCAGGGATCAACGGCAGCGATGAGTAGGGGCAGCAAAAAAGCGACAACCCCCGGCACGATAAGAAAAGCGAATAAGGCTCGCAAAAATAGCATAACAAAGTATAAGCAGGTTGTAGGATGGGGGCAAAGAGAGCGTCACCAGGTAACAATCACAGCATCACCCTATTCATCTCGATAGGCAGTTCATTTATTTTTACTGCCCCTTAACATAGAGATCAAAAAAAGCCAGCGAGCGCTGCATAGCCGTATTGAAGTAACGAGACAAATTATGATTGTCCCCTTCGTAGATATACAATTCAGATGGCATGTTGACCGCTTCCATTTGTGCTTGCAAGAGTTGGGAGGCAGCAAGGGGCACGCTGCTGTCGTCCGTACCGTGATGGAGTTGAATCGGGCCGGACAAATCAGGCAAAAAGGCGTTGGCCGAAATGGAATCCCAAAAAAGCGGGTTCTCCTCTACCGAACCATACGTTTCGATAAGCGACTGCCGCCACCAGCCTCGTCCGCCCGGCGGGATTGGTGTCGTCGGGCCACCGGCAGCAGGCATATTATTACGTACAAACAAATCGGGATAGGGACCAACAACACCGGCCCAAATAACGCCCGCCTTAATCGCGTCAGAAACCACCATGGCCCGCAGCGTGATGTGGCCGCCCATCGAATGGCCCCACATGCCCACGCGCCCCGAATCGGCCGCCGGCAGCGCCGCCACGGAAGCCAGGCCGTTCAATACATCTATGGTATATGCCGGGCTGCTGTAACCACCCGTAGCCACGCCTTCCGAATCGCCATGTCCCCGATAGTCGGAGCGAAAAACGATATAGCCATTGCGGGCAAGCCCATCCCCATAAGCCACATAACGCTCAGTGGTACGATAGTCGGCCGGGGGAATGTAGCCATGATTGAAAATGATAATGGGCCAGCCAGACACCGGCGTCTGGCCCTGTGGTATAGTCAGCAGTGCATAAATTTATAGCCTTCTGACAGATAAGAAACAATGTAGCGGTCGTAATTGTCGCCTGGAGTCAGGGTTTGCTCAAAGAGTAATTGGCTGCCGGGATAACTATGGCTGCGCATAGCGCCAATCATCAGGGGGTGGGTGGGCGTTGGGGTCGGTAACGGTGTTACGGTGGGCAGTGGCGTCTGGCTGGGCGTGGCCGTATGTGTGGCCGTAAGAGAAGGAAAAGGGGATGGGGTTGCTCCAGGCGTGGCTACGGTCACCAGTTCTACTACGGCCGTCGGGACTAACGCCGGTAGGCCGTCCGACACCGACTCAGAAAGGGTGGGTGGCGTGTCTTGACGTCCACAAGCTGCTATCCATAGGGACAATGTGGCTGTTACTAAAAACAAGATTAACCGGTGATGCCAAATCAATTGTTTCATCATGCAAAATAGTATATCGTATCTAATATAACTACTAACGCTGCCTGGAGAAACCGGGTTTTTGACCTATGCTACCGTTGTCGTCCCAGAGAAAAACCCGGTTTCTGGCTTAGTAATTACTGTCTTATGCTTATTCCGATACTGCGTTCAGGGCTGTTTGGGCTGCGGCAAAATTGGGATTTAGGGCCAATGCCTGCCGGTAATCTAGCCGGGCCTGTGCCGCATTGCCCTGCGCCAGGTAAGCGTGGCCGCGATAGAGAAAACTCTCTTCAATAATGCGGTCTCCCGCGCCGGAAACGGTGATATTAGCCAGGGTTATCACATCCTCATAGCGCCCCACGGCCAAATACGCTTCGTAAATGTCAAATTGATACCAGAGCATGCGCCAGGGGAGGCCGATACTGCGGGCCTGATCATAGGCAGCGGCCGCATTGTCAAAATAGAGCCGGCTGCCGGTCAGCCCGCCCAGACGGGTTAGATTTGTACCCAGGTTAAACCAGGCAAAAGCGTTGTCGGGTTCAGCAGAAACGGCCGTTTGTGCCCGCTGCCCCGCCTGACGCCACATTATTTCCCGATCCAGCATATTGGGTCCCAACAACGCGGCCACCTGACTATTTTCCTCTGGGGGATAAACAATAAGGAAGGTGTAATTAAACTGTTCCCAATAAAGGAGCAGATCGTCGTAGGGTACACTTAAGCCACTGCTGTCCCAGGGGCCGAGGTAGCTGTCCAGGGCAGTAAACGTCTGTTGGCTGTCGTCGTATCCTATCAGGGTCAGGTAGTGGCCCATCCAGCCCAGTCGTTCTGAGGGCATATACCCTTTTTCGACGATAACGGGAAAGCCGGCGGCAATCAATCGTTGGAGCAAATCGATATCACCACCGGCGAAATAATCGGCCGTTAATGGGGACTGTTCGTTGGCGTAGGCAGCCAATTCCCAGGGGCTGACGTTGGCATCTTCACGGATTGGTTTGACTACGCCGCCCACGTCGGCCTGGCTGGCTGTAGGGCCAAAGTAATTGAGAACCATCGTTAAATTGGCCGGGCCACAATTATTAAAGGTTTGGGCAATGATACGCAGACCGTCAATATGGGCCGTGGCCGGTGGTGTACTGGTAGGAGTCGGTGAAGGTAAAGCGGTTGGGGTAGGCGGCACAGCCTGCACGGAACCGACCGGCGTGGCCATGGCCGTTGGGTTGACGGCCTCAGTGGCTATGGGCGTAAAGGTGAGCGGCAGGTCATCCGTTGCAGCGGGAGTGGGGGTTGGGGTGATGGTTACCGGCTGGAAAATGTCGTCGGCAAGAGGAACGGCCGTGACCTGAGCGGCCGGTAAAGAGGTGGGTAAGGGTGTTTCCACCAGCACCCAAATCCGATCAGGAATCTGCTCTTGTACCCGGTTGGGCAACATCCGTGCTGCCAGCGGCAGCGTGCAAACCATGACGAGTAATAGTACAAACCCACCCGCAACCAGACTTATTATTCGTACACGCATGGTCATCATTCACGCTCCATCCTCCTCGTCAGTGAACACAAATCTGTCAGTCAGCCCCGGCTTTTCTTTCGCTGTCACATAAAACAGCCAGGACCTCGGACAGTGTCCACCCTAGTATTCGGTAATCCGTAATGTCGCCAGGCGACCGCTTCGTGTACGGTAATCGGTGTTGATCTCCTCTGGTAGCCCTTACCGATAACCGTATACGGACTTCCGCTTACGGGTACTAGTCTTCCGGTTCCTCAATGTGGCCGGTCGCCGCCAGCGGTTGTTCCTTTACTGCAAAGTAGCATAGCACAACTTGAGAACAGATGCCCGCCCAAGCGCTTCTCCCTAAATTGGCTCTAATGGCCCATTGACGGCCCCTTATGACAACCAGCCTATTGGATTACTACTAGTTTTTGTTGTATCATCCCTCTTGCAGAAATTACGAAGGACGAAGGACGCAGGACGAAGAATGTAGGTTGGGCCGGCATCAAGCAGCAGGAAAGGCTCAAAGAAAATCACGCATCACGCTTCACTCATCACGGAGACTGAATGAACATCACGATCACTGAGCAGCCACACGTTACCATTGTCCATCTGGAAGGGGAGATAAACGGCCGTACCGCCCCCCATATCCATGACACCCTTATGCCCCTGGCCCAACCCGGCCGCCAATTCCTGCTGGACATGAGCCGGGTCAGTCACGTCTCGGCCGGCGGCCAGCGCGCCCTGCTCCTACTCTGCCGCCACCTGAGCGACAACGGCCACCGGCCGGCGCTGGTCAACCTGAACGAAGCGCCCCATGACACGCTGGCCAACACCGGCTTTCTTGACTTTTTTACTACCTACGACACGCTTGATGAAGGATTAGCAGCTTTGCGTAAAACGTGATTGCTGACCCGTAACGCCTCACGCATCACGTTTCACGCATCACGTTTTATCTTATGCAACCAAGAATCGACATCTACCCCACCCACCGTCACGGCGACTTTTTGCTGCGGGCGGGACGGCCGTATCCCTTTGGTACCAGCTTTGTGCCCGGCGGCGTCAACTTCTCCATTTTTTCCCGCCATGCCACCGGCTGCACCCTGGTTCTATTTGCCAAGGGTCAAAAAAAGCCGCTGGCCGAGATCCCCTTCCCCCCCGAATTTCGCGTCGGTCATGTCTTTGCCATGGTCGTTTTCGACCTCGATTACGAGCAAATTGAATATGGCTACCGCATGGACGGCCCTTTCCTACCCCATCAAGGCCACCACTTCGATCCCCAGAAGATTTTGCTCGATCCCTATGCAAAAGCAGTTAGCGGGCGAGACATCTGGCGGCAGCGCACCTATCCCGGCCATAACTTTCAGTACCGGGGGCTGCTGGTCTATGACGACTTCGACTGGCTGGCCGACCGGCCGCTGGGAACGCCGTTGGAAGATTTGGTTATCTATGAGATGCACGTGCGCAGCTTTACGCGCCACCCGTCGGCCAACGTCAGGCATCCGGGCACCTTCGCCGCCATCCGCGACAAAATTCCTTACCTGAAAGAGCTGGGCGTCAACGCCGTGGAGCTGATGCCTATCCATGAGTTCGACGAGTTTGAAAACAGTTTTACCAACCCGGAAACGGGCGAGCGATTAATCAACTATTGGGGCTACAGTCCAGTCAACTTTTTTGCCCCCAAAGCGGGCTATGCCGCCACCGGCCAACACGGCATGCAGGTGGATGAGTTCAAGGCGTTGGTCAAAGAGCTGCACAAAAACGGGATTGAAGTCTTTCTGGATGTGGTCTTTAACCACACGGCCGAAGGGGACGAAACGGGCCATACCAGCTCCTTTCGCGGCCTGGACAACCAGACCTATTACATGCTGAAACCGGACGGCCGTTATTACAACTTTAGCGGCTGTGGCAACACCATGAACTGCAACAATCCGGTGGTACGCAATATGGTCATGGACTGCCTGCGCTACTGGGTTTCCGAATTCCATATCGACGGCTTCCGCTTCGACCTGGCCTCAATTTTGGGGCGCGACAGCCGGGGCAATCCTTTGGCCAACCCGCCCCTGCTGGAGCTAATGGCCCATGACCCGGTGCTGGGGCGCTGCAAGCTGATTGCCGAAGCCTGGGACGCGGGCGGCCTCTACCAGGTCGGCTCTTTCCCCTCCTACGGCCGCTGGAGCGAGTGGAACGGCAAATATCGGGATACGCTGCGACAATTTCTGAAGGGGGATATGGGCCAGGTGTTAGAAATAGCGCAGCGCATCCAAGGATCGCCCGACCTCTACGCCGGCCGGGGTGCCAATGCCTCTATCAACTTTATCACCTGCCACGATGGCTTCACCCTCAACGACCTGGTCTCTTACAGTGAGAAACACAACTGGGCCAATGGAGAAGAGAATAGGGATGGGGCCAATGACAGCCACAGTTGGAACTGGGGCGTGGAAGGGCCAACCAACGATCCCACAATTGTGGCCCTGCGCCGCCAACTGATGAAAAACGGCATCGCCATCCTGATGATCAGTCAGGGCGTGCCCCTCATTTTAATGGGGGATGAGGTGGGGCGCACCAAGCAGGGCAACAACAACACCTACTGCCACGACAATGAGCTGAACTGGCTCAATTGGGATTTACTCCAGGAAAATGGGGATCTGTTCCGCTTTTTCCGGGCCTGTATTGCCTTTCGTAAGGCCCATCCGGTGCTGCGCCGCCAGCATCATTTTGAGCAGCGGGATGTAGTGGGCAGCGGCTATCCCGACATCTCCTGGCACGGCCTGGAAGCCTGGAACCCGGACTGGTCGGCCGCTTCGCGCACGCTGGCGGTGATGTTTTGTGGCCAACATGCCCCCGGCGAGGAGGATGAGTATATTTATGTGGCCATGAATATGCACTGGGAGAGCTACAAGTTTGAGCTGCCCCAACTGCCGCCCCGCCACCAGTGGCATCAATTTGCCGATACCGCCCTACCGTCGCCTGAGGATATTGTCCTGCCGGGAGAGGAACGGCCGTTATCTAACCAGCGCTATCTCCAGATTGCCCCCCGCTCGGTAATTATTTTGACGGGGCGATAGGGGTGGTAATAGGTGAAGTGATACGGGGTCGGCGCGACGGCCGTTTACGGATAATCCATTCAGCCACGACGAGGTTGATCAGCCAACCGGCAGCCATCATTGAGGCCCGCGAAAGCTCATCAGGGACACCTGAACCAACGAGCAACAACCAGGGTAAGTGGGTGAACACCTGCGTGCCGGCGCCCAGGCCAATCGCGTAGCCGCGGATCATCCAGGCACCGTGCCGGGCATAGTCCCGGCGCCGGATGGCCAAAACGCCCAGGACGATGGACAAGGCCATCGCCGACCCGAACAGGAGCCGCAGCCCGTAAAGGAGCACCCCATCCCCCTCTGGCCAGGGATAAAACTGCGTCATCCACAAACCGGAAAGCGCCGCAGCCAGGCCCGAGGGCACCAATATCCATTTCCCGGCAGCGCGGTGCCAGTCGGGTTTCCAGCGGCGCAAGCTGGGGGCAAACTGAAAAGCACCCAGGATAGAGTACAAAGTGACGCTGACAATGTGTACCATCACCGGCACGGGCGAGATAAAAAAGCGGGCGTTTTCCGGCGTGATTTCCGCACCACCAGCCAACTGGACAATGCGAAAGGTACCGGCGGCCACCGGCACGGCGCTGAGCAAAATCAGTGCGGTCGGTATAAGCCATGCTGTCTTGTTGATTCTCTTTCTATTTGAGTTCATTTTTTCTCCTTTTGAGGCCGACCGGGCAGCGTTAAAGAAACGGCCGTCGCCGGCAAGAATGCAGCTCGCCTGTTGGGCAAACCTGTTCGTTGATTTTGTTTAGTGTGGGATGGTTGTTTTGTGGTTTAGCTACCGAATCTTAGCCAGGATCATCTTTGGGATCATATGAAAAAACTTCTTCCAGAGGGGTATTAAAAACGTGGGCAATGCGAAAAGCCAATTCCAGTGAAGGGGCGTATTTTCCATTTTCGATAGCCAGGATCGTTTGTCGCGTCACTCCCACTTTATGGGCCAGTTCTTTTTGGGTCATTTCGTTATGAAAAAAGCGTAACTTCCGAATATTGTTGTTAATTGCACTTTTGCCCATCTTAGAATCCCCTCCGATACAGAATCAATCGGAAAGTATCGCCCACTATCTGGGCCGCAACGCCAAAAAAGATGAGCAGGGTAAACATCACCAGCGGCGACTGCCCCAGAACAAAAGTGAGCATTGCTAAAAAACCCCCAATTGAGGAAACAAAATAAGTCACTTTTGTCCCTCTCAGATCAATTAGCCTGTCGCGCTCATCTTCCATGTCCTCAATCTCGGGCTCACTTTCGCCCGTTTTTATGGCCTCGATGATGGCGGAGACAATATGGGTGAGAATCGTGGCGGCAATGGTCACGACGACAGCCAGGACGATGACGATTCCCCACAGACGAAAGAGATTTGCGGAAGTAAAGGCTTCATTTTGGACCATTTGCCATACCCTGAACAGGAAGAATCCCAAAATCAGGGTGAAATTAACTAAAGATACGGTGATATTTTTTTCTTGAAAGGACACGGTTACCTCAACTTGTCTGTTTATTTTTACTTTCTGTAATGTGCAGCGAACATATAGTATAATAAATCATACATCATGTCAAGTATTTTTTACATCAAATGGCAAAAATAGTTTTTGTCATGCTTCTGTAATAATTCCGCAACCAGTTTGTAAGGGAGACCGCCTACTATGGGGCAGGGTGGCAAGGTTGCAGGGATGCAAGGTGGCACAGTGGCAAGGTGGCAAAGTACTCACACCTCATAAAACCACACTGGAAAAATCATCCTTCAACCTTCATCTTCGTAATTCGCACTTTGTAATTCGTAATTTCACAAGGAGGTTTCTATGTTTACCCGTTCCCGTTTTACCCCCCTGTTTTGTCTGCTGATGCTGCTGTTGGCAGCCTGTGCACCAACGTCAACGACAGACAGCTCGCCAATGGATGATACCGGCAGCGACACCATGATGGATGATGAGGCCATGATGGACGACGAAACCATGATGGACGACGACACCATGATGGATGATGAGGCCATGATGGACGACGAGACCACGATGGACGATGAGGCCATGATGGATGACGAGACCATGATGGATGACGAGACCACGATGGACGATGAGACCATGATGGACGACGAGACCATGATGGACGATGAGGCCATGATGGATGACGAGACCATGATGGATGACGAGACCATGATGGACGACGAGACCATGATGGACGACGAGACCATGATGGATGACGAGACCATGATGGATCTACCCGACTGGTTTACTATGCCTTTAACCGACATCCACAGCGGCGAAAGCTTCACCATTCAGGACCTTCAAGGTCAGGTTATCCTGGTAGAAACGATGGCCATCTGGTGTTCCAACTGCCTGCAGCAGCAGCGACAGGTGAAAACAGTGCACGACGCCCTAGGCGACCGGGATGATTTTATCAGCCTGGCCCTTAACATCGACCCTAATGAAGATGCTGCTGCCCTGCGCACCTACACTGACCGCCACGACTTTGACTGGCTCTATGCCGTAGCGCCGGTCGAGGTGTCACGCGACATTTCACAACTGTATGGCAACCAGTTCTTGAACCCACCGTCTGTACCTATGTTCATTATTGACCGGGAGGGAGAGGTTCACCTGCTCCCCTTTGGCGTCAAAAACGCCCAGACCTTACAGGAAGCCCTGCAACCTTTCCTCGATATGTAAAACGTAAAACGTGAAACGTGAGGCATGCCCCTCACGTTTCACGTTTTACATCTCACGATATTATGTCACCAGACGCTATCTTCACTTCCATTTCGCTGGGGCTGTTGGCCACCACCAACCCCTGTGTCCTGCCCCTTTACCCCGGCTTTCTGGCCTACCTGAGCGGTGGGCAAGAAAGGCTGGCCAATCATTGGGGTCGTTACTTCCTGGGTCTCTTCGTCCTGGCGGGGGTCCTGACGATGATGTTGGCCTTGGGCGGACTGATTGCTCTGCTCTCGGTCTCTATAGGCCAGGCGCTGGCCTTTGTCATCCCCCTGGCCGATTTGCTGATTATCAGTTTAGGCGTGCTGCTGCTGCTAAATATTAACCCCTTCAAGCAGATTCCCCAAATGCAGGTTCCGGGCCTGAGCCATCCCTTTGCTAACGCTTTTGTCTACGGTCTGCTCTATGGTCCTATTGCCTTGCCCTGCTCCGGGCCGCTGGTAGTAGGCATTTTTGCCTTCTCCTTTACGGCCGAAGAAGCGTTGGGCCGGCTCTCCATTTTTCTCTGGTTTGGGCTGGGGTTTGGTCTGCCGCTGCTGCTGCTCTCATTTCTATCAGGGGCCATGCAGCGTCGCCTGACCCGTCTCTTTGTGCGGCGGGCGCGGCTGATCAATACCATTGGCGGGCTGTTATTGGTAGGGATTGGGCTTTATGATCTGGGGCAAAATTGGGAGCTGTTGACGACGTTTTTTGCATAGAGATTGAGTAACGTGGTAGGGGCAGGCCTTGTGCCTGCCCAAACGAGGGCAACCACAAGGGTTGCCCCTACCCCGATTATTTTCTTAAATAACAATGGGATTGGACCAATACAACCTGGTCAGGCCAGGAAATGTTGCA
>JAWOIM010000362.1:0-2949 GCA_046484685.1 Chloroflexota bacterium
CCTCTGGCTGGCCATGATGTTTGCCCCCCGCCACCCGCTGACAGAGCGCGCTGCCCGCTCCAGCACTCTCTTTGGCCTGTCGGCCCTTCATTATGTGCTGGCCTTGATTATCGCCATGCGCAGCGGCGAGGGCGGCCAAACCTCTCTCAATGACTTTAACTCGCTGGATGGGGTGAACAAGCTGATCGGCCACCGGGCCGGGACGCTGGCCGCCTGGTCCCATATGCTGGCCCTGGACCTGTTTACCGGTGGCTGGATATACCGCCAGTGCCGCCGCCTGAACGCCCCGGCCTGGGTACGCATTCCCAGCCTCTTTTTTACATTAATGACCGGGCCGTTTGGGCTGCTGCTCTTCCTGCTGTGGCGCACCTTTGGCGCTAAAAAAGGAGAGGCGCTGGCGGGCGTGAGGATGTAAGCGGGTAGAAAGTTGCCCTTGCTGGTATAATTCAGGCATAATCAGGCCTGATTCTCGATATATTTTGGGAGATATTGTATAAAACGTAAGGCGTAGTATTTACTCTGCAAGCGTTCAGTTGGTGACAAAATAGAACGCGGATAAACACGGATTTAGTCTTTCTTTCGCAAGAAAGAAACGATTAACGCGGATTTTTTCGCTTTTTATCTGCGAAAATCCGCCTAATCTGCGCAATCTGCGTTCTATTGTCAAGGTAGGTGAACGCTTATCTTACTCTCTGCCTACGCCTGACATAATACCCACCACACACCTACGGAGCAACAGTTATGGCAACCATATTTTTAACCGGATTTCCCGGCTTTTTGGGGTCGGCCCTTGTCGCCAACCTGCTGAAGCGATACCCGGCCGATGTTTCAATCACCTGCCTGATTCAAGCCAAGTTTCGCCAGATGGCCACAGCGCGGGCCGATGAGCTAACCCAACACCAGGGTCGCGAGCGCATTCGCCTGGTTGAAGGAGACATCACGCTGCCCGACCTGGGCTTAGGCGACACGGCCGAATCGATTCAACAAGAATGCCTGGAAGTCTACCATTTAGCGGCCGTTTATGATTTGGGTGTAGACCGGCTGCTGGCCCTGCGCGTTAATTTGCAAGGGACCCAACATATGCTCGACTTTGCCCAACAATGCCCGCAGCTAAACCGCTTTCAATATGTAAGCACCTGTTATGTAAGCGGCCGTTATGACGGTGTTTTTGGCGAAAATGATCTGGTCAAAGGGCAACCCTTTAATAACTATTACGAAGAGACCAAATATCTGGCCGAAGTCGAAGTGCAGCGCCAGATAAAGCGGGGTCTACCGGCCACCATCTACCGGCCGGCTATTGTCCTGGGCGACAGCGAAACGGGCGAGACCCAAAAGTATGATGGCCCCTATTACGTCTTTCAATGGATTTTGCGTCAGCCCAAAAGTCTGGCGGTGGTTCCGGTTGTCGGCCGCCCATCCCTATACGAAGTAAACGTTGTGCCGCGCAACTTTGTTATCGACGCCATTACCTACCTGAGCGCCCAAACCGAAAGCCTGGGCCAGGTTTATCAGCTTTGCGACCCCCATCCGCTAACCGTAGCCGACATGTTGACCATTACCGAAAAAACGACCGGCCGACGTCTGCTGCGTCTGCCCTTGCCTAAAAGCGTGGCCAAGGGTTCTCTCAAATACCTACCCGGCATAAAGAGCCTGATGCGTATTGAACCAGAAGCGGTTGAGTATTTTGTCCAGCCTACCCGTTACACCAGTGACAACACCCAGCGCGACCTGGCCGGCAGCGGCATAAGCTGCCCACCCTTTGCCAGCTATGCCCAACGTCTGATCGATTTTATGAAAGCCAATCCCGTCCCCAGCAGCGGGATTATGGTCTGACTAATTATTAAGTAGGGCTGCTTGCAGCACTTCATCAGCCCGATCCACCAGCACAAAGGTCAGGTCCTGGCGCAGCTTTTCGGGGATGGTTTGTAAGTCATTTTCATTTTTTCGGGGCAGGATAAAAGTCTTTACCCCGGCGCGGCGGGCTGCCAACGCTTTTTCGCGAATACCGCCAACGGCCAGCACGCGGCCGCGCAGCGTTACTTCGCCCGTCATGGCCACATCACGGCGGATGGCCCGGTTAGTAAAGGCAGAGGCCAGAGCCACCACCAGCGTCACCCCGGCCGAGGGCCCATCTTTGGGCACCGCGCCTTCAGGCAGGTGAATGTGAATATCAGTTTTCTCAAAACGCTCCGGATCAATAGCCAACGCTTCTGACTGGCTGCGGATAAAGCTAAGCGCCGCCTGACCACTTTCACGCATGATGTCACCCAATTGGCCGGTCAGGAGCAAATTCCCTTTACCAGGCATCAGATTCACTTCAATGAACATGATGTCACCCCCGGCTGCTGTCCAGGCCACGCCCGTCGCTACCCCAACCTCATCCTTCTCCGGCAATATTTCGCCCGTAAATTTAGGAGGACCCAGCAGCTTTTCGACCTGAACGGCCGTTATCTTTTTGGTGGTCCGCTTCTTTTCAGCCACGGTGCGGGCCAGCTTGCGGCAAACGTTGGCAATCTCCCGCTCCAGATTACGTACCCCCGCTTCCAGCGTGTAATGACGAATGATGGTTTGCAAAGCGGCCGTTTCAAAAGTAAAGCCACGTTTGGCCAGCCCATGTTGCGCCAACTGGCGCGACACCAGAAACTGTTCACAAATTTCCAGCTTTTCCTCTTCCAGGTAACCGGAAAAGCGAATGACTTCCAGCCGATCCTGCAGTGCGGGGGGGATGGTGTCCAGGTAATTGGCCGTGGTAATAAAAAGCACCTGAGATAGATCAAACTCCAATTCCAGGTAATGGTCGGTAAAGCTGTTATTCTGTTCCGGGTCCAATACTTCCAGCAGGGCCGAAGCGGGATCTCCCCGAAAATCATGGCCCAGCTTGTCAATTTCATCCAGCATAAAGAGCGGGTTACGTGTACCGACGCGGCGCATAGATTGAATCACGCGGCC
>JAWOIM010000364.1:0-7054 GCA_046484685.1 Chloroflexota bacterium
CGCTTCATAAGCACCAAAGGCATACTCATCCCGGCAAATAACCGAGTTATACATCCCCTCACTGTCGCTGAGATCCGGTTCATCTTGATATCGCCGCCCGAAACCATTGTCGCCGGCAAGCTCATCCAGCGCGTCATACTCACCCTCAGACACGGCATAAATCGCCCACGGCAGCAGGGGAATGCTCCCCGTGTCGTTTAACGCCTCGGCAATGGCAAAGAAAAAATCATCGCCAAATAGATCATCAGCCGGTTCGTCGTTCAGATCGGCGACGGTGTCCAGGAAGACGTCCTCTAAATTGGGGTAGTTCTGGCGACAGTAAGCGTCGGCGTCACAATCGGCAAAGAGGGTTTGCAACGATTCCCAGACATTCAGGGCTTCATCAAGCGGTGTGTTGGCGTTGGGTGGGAAGGGGGAATCCAGGACGACGCTGCGTACCCCCTGAGGCTGATCGCGCATGACAACCAGCGCCAGCCGGGTGCCGTAGGAGATACCCAGCAAATCCCACTCGGCATAACCGAGCGCCCGGCGCAGATCGGCCACGTCGGCCCCATTTTCGGCGCTGTTATAGGCGGTCAGGTCAATGCCCTCGGCCAGCAGGCGGCTGTGGCAGTCCCGTTCGGGATTGCCCTCGGTGAAATCGGCATCGGCTAATTCCGGGCAGTCGAGCGTGGGGAAAGAGTAGCCCGTGCCCCGCTGGTCGAGCAAGATAAGGTCGCGCGTTTGCAGAAAGGGATAGTCCCAGCCTTCGGTGTCGCTTAGGAATTCGTCCAGGGCGCTGCTGCCGGGGCCGCCGGCCAGGTAGAGAATGGGTGGCTGCTGGCTGGCCTGGGGCGCCCGCACAATGGCTACTGCCAGTTGGATGGAGGGGGAGTCATTGCGGGCGCGATTTTCGGGGACGATCAGATAGCCACACTCGATGGTGTAGCCGCCGGGGACGGGGAAGGGGCAGTCCGCATCCTGAAAGCTGCCGCTGCTGTCGTTGGCGCTGGCGACGGGTGGGTCTGGATTGGAGGAAACGGCCGTTTCGCCATCATCCTCATCCCAATCCTCATCCCATTCGTCGTCGGTACTCGCGACCGGTGGGTCTTGATTGAGGGAAACGGCCGTTTCGCCATCATCATCCAAATCCTCATCCCACTCGTCGCAGGCCGTCATAAACAGCAAACCAAAACACAATAAAAGAAGCAAGTACGGTTTCATCTTGTATTCCTCGTATAAAGTAGGTCAAGCATCCAAACCGGCGAGGTCACGGAGACCTCACCGGTTTGGACGGTCAATAAACTATTCTGAGCCAAATACCTGTGTCCAGTAATGGAACCAAATCTCTGTACCGGTATCGTTTTCCAGGAAGTAGTAGCCTACCCCAATGTCTTCAAAGTCACAATTGAGAATATTGGCCCGGTGGCCGGGACTGTTCATCCAGGAGGTCATAACCTCTTCCGGCGTGGTTTGCCCGGCGGCGATATTTTCCCCGGCCGTCGACCAGTTGACGTAGCCGGCTGCTTCCATGCGATCGGTCACGCTGGAGCCGTCTGAGCCGGTGTGGTCAAAGAAGTCGTTGAGGGCCATATCTTCACTGTGCGCCAACGCGGCCTGGTTCAACTGGGGGTGCATGGTCAAGGGAGCACAGGCAACCGCGGCCCGTTCCACGTTGACCAGGACCACAACCTGTTCGGCAAAGTTTGAAGGGGGCGGCGTAGGGCTGGGCGTCGGTGACGGTGTTGGGGTTGGCGGCGGCACAGCCACGGCCGGTTTCAACAAGACCGGCAGATAAAGCTGATTGTCAATCTGTGGCGAAGGCGAGAGAGGCCCGGTATGGTTCTCTACCCAGGCATGAAACATGGATACCCGGGCATAAACGCCGTAGAAATTGGGTTGGGCACAACCGTTGCCAAAGCTGACTACGCCTACATGAACCCAGCCGTTTCCACCCGCGTTGGGGGCCATCAGCGGGCCACCGCTGTCCCCCTGACAGGAATCTTGTCCGCCACTGGCAAAGCCGGCACAGAGCATATTGTCCGTAATGGCACCGTCGTAAGATTGGGGACTGTTGCATGTTTCATTGGATACAATAGGCACTGTAACCTGGTGCAAGGCGTCGGGGAAATCAGTGCCACCATCTGGGTCCATATTGCCCCACCCGGCCACGGTGGCATTCACGCCTGGATTGGCCAGGTTGGCCGTGGCCGGCATGATCACTGAAATGGTGGGCTGTGCTGAAGCAGTCGCCAGCCGTAGCAGCGCAATGTCAGAATCGTTGGTGTTTTCGTCGTAATTTGGATGGAGGATAATTTGGGCTACACTGTGGCGCTGCCCCTCGTTGGAACTCAGGGTATGTCGCCCCAACACGACATCAACCTGTGCCGGATCGTCGCTGTTGAAGCAGTGGGCGGCCGTAAGCACCCACTCCGGGGCGATAAGTGCCCCACCACAAAAATGGCCATTACGGGCATCCGGATCGTTGGCGTTCACCAGCGCGGCCATCCAGGGCCAGGCACCGGGTTGGGCTTCCTCACCACCGATGATCAGAATGGTGTTGGTGTCGGCGGCGACCTTACTTGCCTGCTGATTGGCAATTCCCCACGCCAACACAAGGGCCAGTAAGGCAAACATAAACATAATCGGTACTTTTTTCATCGAACTGTCTCCTTTTGGTAACTATAAACGGTTAATAAAGCAGACTATAGAAACCGATCATTAACTCATCATTAACTGGTCGGGCAATGGAGGGGTTATGTCATTTCCAAAATGGCCGGCCGTTCTATCGTTAGCCCATCCACGTTCATAGGCAGCGATGGCCAGCCGGGGATGGCAGTGAGGATTTCGTTGCCGTTCTCACCTACCAGGATAGTATCTTCTGATTTCGTGCCCGTGATGGAGGGATTCCAGGCATATGCCTGGCCGGTGGCAACTTGCTCCGCCGAATCGGGGGCGGCGATACTTTCCCGCGGCTCATAGCCGGCCAGCCCGCCTTGATGGTGCAGCCGCCATTCGTCGGAGAAACCGGTTTGGGCATAGGCCGCCACCGCTTCCCCGAAAATCTGGCCCAGCGAACGGCCGGGGCGGGTGGCGGCCATGAAGGCAGCATCTACCTGGGCCACAGCCTCAGCCTTGCGGCGCAATTCCTGCGGCATGCGGCCAAAATGAACAAAACGGGTCAGGGAACAGACCAGCCCCTGCTTACGCCCGCACAAGATCAACATGGCGTACCGTTCGAGTTTCTTGGCCGTGGGCAGGGGATGGCGAAAGTTGAAAATACGCTCGTCGGTAGCGATGAGATTAACGATGGCCTGTACGCCCCGGCTCTCCGCTGCCCGCGCCAGCAGCCCGGCGATCTGGTGTTCGCTCTGGCCGGGACGCACGGCGCCAACGGCCGTATCCATCGCTTCGGCGCACAAACGGCCCAGGGTGCGGAAGCGTTCCCCTTCCTGGGGCGTGAGCGCGGCACGCAGGCGGGCAAGTTCCGGGGAAAGGTCGGCAGCACCGGGGTATGGATCGTCAGCCCCCAATTTGAGGCCGCGCGTTAGTTCAGCAATCCCGTCCGCTTTGTGCCATTCTGTTACATGGAACTGCCAGCCTTGTTCACCCAGTTTTTCTTCCTGTTCCAGCCGTGGCCTTTCGATATTATTGGTGATGAGATAGCGGGCCTGGGGCGTGAACAGGAGGGAAGCGACGCCGTGACGGTCGGCGGTGTTGATGTGCGAATCCGCGCCGCAGGTTGCCCAGGCGAAGCTGCTCACCCGTTGCAAGAGCAGGCCGTCGAGGTTAAATTTTTTTAATAAAGCGGTAATGCTGTGGAGTTTATATTCAAATTCGCTCATTAGATGTTATTGGGAATAGCGATTGATCCACAGATTTCGCAGATTGACACAGATTTTTGCCCTATAATCGTAACTACTCACCACAGAGGGCACAAAGAACACAGAGTTCTCTATTTTTCTCTGTGCCCTCTGTGTACTCTGTGGTTAAATCCCAGAGAGGCTTGGTAGTTACCTATAATCTGTGTCATCTGTGGACTGTTTTTTTGACATAACGTTAAATCCGATGATGTCTATTGTTTGTGCTCATTTTAGGTCGAGGCCAGATCGGTAAAGATCGTTTGCAGGGCGGGGTAGAGACGCTGGTAAATCCCATAGAACCGGTCATAAACGGCCGTATCCGCCCCCGGCACCGTTCTACCCGTCACCTGCACCAATTCGGCGCAGGCTGCCTCCACAGAAGTATACACTCCGGTGCCAACCAGGGCCAAAATAGCCGCCCCGTAAGCCGCCCCTTCGCTGCTGTTCACCGTCACAATTTCAGTTTGCAGCACATCGGCCAGAATTTGCCGCCAGAGTGGGCTGCGCAGCCCACCACCAGAGGCCCGCACCTGGCTGACGTTGGCCAGACCCGCGCCGCGCATCAGTTCCAGGCTGTCGCGCAGGCCAAAGGCGACCCCTTCTAGTACTGCGCGCGTTAGATGCGGCCGGTCGTGGCGCACCGACAGGCCCACAAAGCCGCCTCGGGCCAGCGGATCAGGGTGTGGCGTGCGCTCCCCGGTGAGGTAGGGTAAAAAGAGCAGTCCCTCGCTGCCGGGCGGGACATTGGCCGCCGGTGCCAGTAACTCATCGAACGCCACGCCCGGCGCCAGGGCGTCCCGGTACCAGCGTAGACTGCCCGCCGCCGAGAGCATGACCCCCATCAGGTGCCATTTGCCCGGCACGGCATGGCAGAAGGCGTGCAGACGGCCGTCCGGCTCTACAATCGGGGCGTCGCTGCTGGCAAAAACCACGCCGGAGGTGCCCAGACTGAGGGCCACCACGCCAGCAACGACAGCCCCGGTGCCCACAGCGTTGGCCGCCTGGTCGCCGCCGCCGGCCATCACGGGGATGCCCAGCGGCAGCCCGGTGGCTTCGGCTGCGCCGGGGGTGAGAAAGCCGGTAACGGCCGTGCCCTCAAAGGTCGGCGGCAGCCAGGCGGGGTCAATGCCCAACTTGCCCACCACCTCTCCGGACCAATCCCGCCGGCGCACGTCGAAGAGCTGCGTACCGGCCGCGCCCGCCTTGTCGGTGGCAAATTCTCCCGTTAATTGGTAGCGAACGTAATCTTTGGGCAAGAGGATGTGGGCGATACGGCCGTAAATCTCCGGCTCGTTGTTTTTCACCCATAAGATTTTGGGAGCGGTAAAGCCGGTCAGGGCGTCGTTGCCCGTTATCTCAATGAGCTGCCGCTTACCGATGAGCGCCCGCATCTGGTCACATTCGGCCCCGGTGCGCTGGTCGTTCCACAAGATGGCCGGGCGCAGCACGCCGCCGTTTTTATCCAGCAAAACAAGGCCGTGCATTTGCCCGCTGAGACCGATGGCGGCAACGGCTGTAGGCGCAATGCCCGTTTGCGAAAGCAGTTGCCGGATACTGGACATCGTAGCTGTCCACCACAATTCCGGCCGCTGCTCGCTCCACAACGGCCGTGACGTTTCATAGTCGTAGGTAGAGGCGGCCACGCCTACTACGTCACCTGTTTCCGCCAGCAGCAGCGCCTTCGTCGCCGTCGTTGAACTATCAATGCCGATAAAATAACGCATCTCTCACCCCTTTACCTAAAAAGTGGGCACTTACCACTTTTCACTTCTTAGTAACTGTCCGCAAATAACTTAGCGGTTTGGGTTCGTAGTAACCGCTACTTCGGCTGCGCTCAGCACATGTTTAGCGGTCTGGACGGCTAAAGCCGTTACTACGAACTTAATTCTGGACAGTCACTTACTATTACCGGACGCCCAGCAGCAGTTCCACCACCAGTTGGTCCAGGCGCTCATATGGCTGGCCGCGCCGGCCTAGTGCGGCCCGGTCAAAAGTATGAGCACGTAGGGCGCCCGCTTTTTCAGCGCTGTATTGGCCCATAAAGGGGGCCATATCGCCGCCATCGGCGTTGATTTCCGCCAGCAGCGCCTGGATTTCGGCGTCGGCGTTGAAGCGGACCGCTTTCTCTTTCAGGATGAGGTAGGTTCTCATGCAGCCGCGAGCAAACGCCTTCACATCCTCGTAGTCGCTGGTGCGGTAGGCGTGGGCGTCAAAGTGGCGGCTGCCGTCATAGCCGTTGTCCTCCAGCAGCTTCACCAGGAAGAAGGCCGATTTCAGGTTCACCGAACCAAAGCGGAAATCCTGATCGTAACGGCCGAATGCCTGGTCGTTGAGGTCAATGTGGAACAGCTTGCCCGCTTCCAACGCCTGGGCCACGTGATGGGTGAAGTTCAGCCCGGCCATATGCTCGTGGGCCACTTCCGGATTCACGCCCACCATGTGGGGATGGTCCAGCGTTTCGATGAAGGCCAGCATGTTGCCCGTTGTGGCGTTGTAGATGTCACCGCGCGGCTCATTGGGCTTGGCTTCCAGGGCAAACTTGAGGTCGTATTCCTGGTCGAGCACATACTCGCACAGATAGTTCATCGCCTCACGACTGCGTTTGATGGCCGTGATGGGATCCTTGCTCGCATCCGTTTCGGTTCCCTCGCGGCCGCCCCAGAAGACGTAAATGTTGGCCCCCAGTTCCACGCCCAGGTCAATGGCGTTCATCGTCTTTTGTAGGGCGTAGGCCCGCACGTTCCGGTCGTTGCTGGTGAAGGCCCCATCGCGGAAGGCGGGATCGGTGAACAGGTTGGTCGTGGCCATAGGCACGACCAGCCCGGTTTCGTCCAGGGCAGCCTTAAAATCGCGCACGATTTTGTCTCGTTGGGCAGCGGTAGCGTCGATGGGGATCAGGTCATTGTCATGGAAGTTGACGCCCCAGGCGCCCACGTCGGCCAGCAGATGCACCAACTCTACCGGTGATTTGCTGGCCCGCACCGCTTCGCCAAAGGGGTCGCGGCCCACGTTGCCCACGGTCCACAGGCCAAAGGTGAATTTCTGTTCTGGTTTCGGTTCGTACATCAGTTCCTCCTCATAGAAGAAATAATTAATTGTTGAACTGTTGAATTGTTGAATTGTTAATGCAGGCTGCTATCAACCTATTAAGCCTCTTTGGCTAAGGCGGCCAGTCCGGCGTCAATGACTTTGATGATAGCGTCTACATCATA
>JAWOIM010000376.1:0-7844 GCA_046484685.1 Chloroflexota bacterium
CCGGCCAGCACCAAAAATCTGGTCCATCAGGTGGATGCCCTGCCCGCCGGCTCCCATTGGCAGGTGATCGGCATCGGCCGTTACCAATGGCCGCTGGTGGCTGCGGCAGTCTCTATGGGGGGTAACGTGCGCGTCGGCCTGGAGGATAATCTTTACCTGCCCAGTGGTGAGTTGGCCTCATCGAATGGGGCGCTGGTGGAAACGGCCGTTTCTCTCATCCACCTCACCGGCCACCAGGTCGCCACCCCCGCCGAAGCCCGATCTATGCTACAATTGATGAACTCATTGCCACCGCCATAGCCGAAGCCGGCGCAGCGTATACCGTTCAACAGTAAATGACCAGTTAAAATCCGCTTATTTCTTAATCTGTTGTTGACTCCGTTGTAATCACCATGAACCAAAAATACGACCTCTATAGTTCCACCTTCAAAGCCAACAGCTACCAAACCTTTGCCCAAATGCGGCAGGAACATCCCCTCTGGCAGCAGCCGGGCATGGATGGTGAAACGTTGCTCTGGTTTGTCACCGGCTATGACGAAGCGGAGATGATTTTGCGCGATGACAAACGCTTTACCCGCGACTTTCGGGCCATTATGCCCCCGGAACGGCTGGCCGAACTGCCCCAGGATCCGATTTTTAAGTTGGTAGACAACCATTTGCTCAATAAAGATGGCGAAGATCACCGGCGGCTGCGGGCGCTGGTGGGCAAAGCGTTCACGCCGCGCATGATTGGCCAGATGCGGCCGCGTATTCAGACCATTGCCGAGGAACTATTGGATCAGATTGCCGCTCAGGGCGCGGCCGATCTGGTCGAAAGTTATGCTTTTCCTCTGCCCATTATCGTCATTGCCGAACTGCTGGGTATTCCCGCCGCAGATCGGGACAAATTCCGCACCTGGTCCGACGCGGTGGTGACGCCGGCCCTGACGCCGGCAGCGCAGGCGGAATTCATGAATAATTTACAGGCGTTTGTGGCCTATCTGCGCCGGCTTTTTGAGCAGCGACGGCAAGAACCAGAGGCTGATCTGATTTCGGCCCTGCTGCAAGTGGAAGAGGCGGGTGATCAACTGAGTGAAGAAGAACTGTTCAGCATGGTCATCTTGCTCATCATTGCCGGGCACGAAACGACGGTCAGCCTGATTGGCAACGCGGTGTTGGCTCTGTTGCAAAATCCGGAGCAGATGGCCCACTTGCGTGAGAACCCGGATCTGATGCCCACGGCCGTTGAGGAATTTCTGCGCTACGATGGGCCGGTGGAGCGGGCCATGAGCCGTTGGGCCACGGAAGAGGTGGAGATAAACGGCCGAACCCTCCAACCCGGCGATCCCATCATCGTCATTATCGGCGCGGCCAACCGGGATCCGGCTCAGTTTACTGACCCCGACCGGCTGGACATAGAGCGCAACCCCACGCGCCACCTGGCCTTTGGCCGGGGCAGCCATTACTGCCTGGGCGCACCCCTGGCTCGGCTAGAAGCAGAAATTGCGCTCAACACCCTTTTGCAGCGCCTGCCCAATCTGCGCCTGGCGGTAGACGCCGGCGAGCTAAACTGGCGGCTCATTCCCCTGTTTCACAGTCTGGGGGCACTGCCTGTAAAATGGGATACGTGATGCGTGATGCGTGAAACGTGAAGTCCCAAAGTCAGGCAGCAGAGCTTGCCCTGAACGTAGTTGAAGGGTTTCACGATTCACGTTTCAAATTACACACAAACATGGATTTTTTATGAAGAAGAATCGAGCAACGGCCGAATCCTGGCACAAGCGGCCGTTACCATCACAACATAAAGAACTACTCCTGAGCGGTACTTATTCCCGCGCAGAATATGTGCGCCTGAGCATGGGCCACGTTCCCCAGGGTCCAGACGATAAATGGTTTATTTATCTGGAGGATGAATGGCTCTACTTCCACCGGGCCGGCACCGGAACCTGCATCTTCCAGTTGCAAATTCTGTCCAATGGGGGACAGTACCAGGCTGTTAAAGCATTGGTCAATCGAGACAGCCGGCAGTACCGCAACGAAGAGGACGAGTACGATGTGCAGCTCATTTCTTTTTTGGTGGACCGGCTGCTGTTAGGCCGCTTTGCCCCTTTTCCCCAACCCAAAAATTTAGCTAAAGCCGACCATACGCGCCATAAACAGCATGTCATAGGTCAGGTCAGCAGCAGTATTGATCTTCCCCTCCTCAACGGAACCGCGGACGAAAGTGAATAAGATCGAATCGAACCTGAATACGCGCAGTGAAGAGTACCGGGCCAACCGAACGGCGATGCTGGCGCTGGTGGAGCAGCTAGAAGCCCGCCAGGCTCAGATACGTGCCGGCGGTGGTGAACGGGGGCAGGCCAAATTCCGTGAGCGAGGCAAACTGCTGCCCCGTGAGCGGCTGGAACTGCTGCTAGACCCCAACACCCCCTTTTTAGAACTATCGCCGCTGGCGGCCTGGGACATGTACAATGACGAGGCTCCCGGCGCGCTGCAAATTACAGGCATTGGGGTGGTGAGTGGCGTAGAGTGCCTCATTTTTGTCAACGACGCTACGGCCAAAGGGGGAGCAGTCTACCCCATGTCGCTGCAGAAGACGCTGCGGGCGCAGGCCATTGCTGTCGAAAACCGGCTGCCTTGCATCTACCTGGTAGAAAGCGCAGGAGCCAATCTGCTTTACCAGGATGAGATCTTTATTTTAGGCGGCCGTTCCTTTGCCAACCAGGCCCGTATGTCGGCCCAGGCTATTCCTCAGGTGGCTCTTGTCTTTGGCTCGTCTACGGCCGGTGGGGCCTATGTGCCGGGCATGAGTGATTACACCGTTTTTGTACGGGGACAGGCCACTGCTTATCTGGGCGGACCGCCGCTGGTGAAAATGGCCATTGGCGAAGAAGTGGATGACGAAACGCTGGGCGGGGCTGAAATGCACGCCACCGTATCGGGGCTGGCCGATTATCTGGCCGAAGATGATCGGGATGCGCTGCGAATCGGCCGTTTTATCCTCAGCCACCTGCAACACCCCAAACCGGCCGCCGGCCTGGCCCGTCGCCAGACGCCGGAACCGCCCGCTTACGACCCGGACGAACTGCTGGGTATCATTCCTGCCGACGGCCGTATCCCTTTCGATATTCGCGAAATTATTGCCCGCCTGGTGGACGGCTCTCGCTTCTTAGAGTTCAAACCCGACTATGGCTCCACGCTGATTACCGGGCAGGCCCACATCAACGGTTGGTCGGTGGGGTTGGTGGCCAACAACGGCATTCTCTTTTCTGAATCGGCCCACAAAGCGGCCCAATTCATCCAGTTGTGCAATCAGAGCCGGACGCCCATTATTTATCTGCAAAATATTACCGGCTTTATGGTGGGGACAAAGTATGAACGACAGGGTATCATTAAGCATGGTAGCCAGATGATTAACGCTGTGGCTACTTCATCGGTGCCCCAGTTTAGCCTGATTGTGGGCGGTTCGTATGGAGCCGGCAATTATGCCATGTGTGGCCGGGCTTATGATCCCCGCTTTTTGTGGAGCTGGCCCAACAGCCGTGTGGCCGTCATGGGCGGTGAGCAGGCGGCCGGCGTGCTGGCCATTGTCCAGGAAGAACGGGCCAAAAAGTTGGGCCAGGAACCGGACGCGCAGCAAATCGAGATGATGCAAATGATGACCCGCCAGAAATTTGAGAAGGAGTCGGACCCCTATTACGCCACGGCCCGGCTGTGGGATGATGGACTTATCGATCCGCGCCACACGCGCCGGGTATTGAGTATCGGGCTGTCGGTGGTGCATAATCAAGAATATACGGCGACCGGTCCGCCGGCCTATGGCGTTTTCCGCATGTGAGGCCAATGATCTTAAACTTTGTTTCCCGCCTGCTGCGTCCCCCCACTTTTGCCAATGAGGACAAAACACGGTCCGCTCGTATTTTGAATGTGGTCATGTGGAGCTGTCTGGTTTTTTTGACCGCCTACAGTTCGGCTGCTGTTTATTTTGCCCCTCGTCAGCCGCTGCGTCTATGGCTGCTGGCGTTGGTGGCGATCTTTGTCGGGCTGAGCTTGCTGCTGCTGCGGCGCGGTTGGCTTCGGCTGTCGGGAACGATATTCACGGCCGTTATCTGGCTGGTGATGACGGTCGTTTTTTTCTTTTCGGGGGGGATCAATGCCCCTCAGTTTAGCGGTTATTTGGTTGTGGCCTTGATGGTTGGTTTATTGATAAACGGCCGTTTAGGCATCGCCTACGCCCTGGTAAGCAGCCTGGTCGGTTTGATTTTTGTCTGGTTGGAGCAAATCGGCCGGTTACCCCCGCCCCAACTGACCCATACCGACCTCTCTCTGTGGGGCGTTTACACTCTCTATTTCCTGGTAGCCACTATGCTGCTGCATCTAACTACTGAAGCCATTCGCCAGGCCCTGGCCCAGACCCGCCGCAGTGCCCGCGCACTAACAGAAAAAAATATTGAATTAGAAGAAATTCGCCGCTTCCTGGAAGAAGGCCGGACAGAATTGGCTACGACCAACGAGGAGCTATCGCGGGAAATTGCGGAACGCCGCCAGGCCCAACAAGCGCTGGCAGCCAGCGAAGAACGGCATCGCAGCATTGTCAACAATGCCCGCGATGCTATTTATATATTGGATACTGAAGGCACAATTATATCGCTCAACCCTGCTTTTGAGACGATCACCGGCTGGAAAACCGAAGAGTGTCTAGGTAAATCCTTTGTGCTGCTGGTTCATTCCGATGATCTGCCTGTAGCCCTAAATGCCTTTGACCAAGTGTTAGCCGGTAACAGCCCGTCTAGATTTGAGCTGCGCATCCGCACCACAAGCAACAATTATCGCGTTTGTGAGTTCACAGTTACTCCCCAATGGTCTGAGGGAAATGTGGTCGGGCTGTTGGGTATTGCCCGTGATGTGACCGAACGTAATCAGGCTGAGGAATCGCTGCGTCAGATGCAAAAATTGGACAGCCTGGGCGTGCTGGCCGGTGGTGTGGCCCACGATTTTAACAATTTGCTGGTGGCTATGATGGGTCAGACATCGTTGGCTTTGCTAAAAATGCGTCCTGACCATTCCGCCCGCAGCCATATTGAAAAGTCAATGAAAGCAACAGAACGGGCCGCCGATCTCACACGCCAGTTGTTGGCCTATTCGGGGCGGGGCCAGTTTGAAGTGCGACCGGTCGATTTAAATGAACTGATTCAACAAAATTTACACCTCTTTGAGGTGGCTATTCCCAAAAATATTGCTCTCCGTTTGACATTCTTACCCCAGCCGGCAGTCATTGAAGCGGACTCTGGCCAGATGCAGCAAGTGATTATGAATTTGCTCCTGAATGGGGTACAGGCGATTGGCGAGAAACGGGGGATAGTAACGGTGGTAACAGGCCGGCAGACAATAACCGGTGAGGAGTGGCGCTACTGGCAAAAAACAGGCCGGCCGCTGGAGCCTGGTTACTATATCACCTTGGAGATTCATGACACCGGTCAGGGCATGAATGAAGCCACCACGCAACGCATCTTTGACCCCTTCTTTACCACCAAGCCGACCGGACATGGGCTGGGCCTGGCAGCCGTTCAGGGGATTGTGCGCGGACATAAGGGTGGGATGCGTGTTTATAGTATGCCGAATGAAGGCACGACTTTTAAGCTGCTCTTCCCGGCGTTTCGCGATGGAGAGGTAAAGGAAGTGATAGAGGAAAGGACCAAGAAAACGGTCGCTTCGGGAACTATCCTGGTTATTGATGATGAAACGGCCATTCTCGAAGCCGTCACCGATATTCTCCAAGACGATGGCTGGCAGGTATTGACCGCCAGCAGCGGCCGCCAGGGGCTTGATATTTACCGGGAACAGGGAGACACGATCGACTTAATCCTGCTTGACCTTTCCATGCCCGGTATGAATGGAGAGGAAACTTTTCGCGCCCTGCGCCAGCATAATTCTCAGGCGCGCATCATCCTCTCTTCCGGCTACAATGAGGTTGAAGCCACCCACCGCTTTGTAGGCAAAGGATTGGCCGGATTTGTACAAAAACCCTACAATGCCCAGCAGTTGCGACAGATAGTTGAGCAGGAAGTTCAACGGAGTTAAGCTATGAATGAAACTATTCCCTTAAAAGAAGGCTGGGCTGATAATGGTGGCCTCCAGCTTCACTACATCCAGTCCAACTTACCTGAGCCTCAGGGCCTTCCTCTTGTATTTATTCCCGGTGCGCTGGGCGCGGCCGACGACTACATCATGGAATTTCCCCAACTGGCTCCGCGTCCCTGCCTGGCCCTCAGCTTACGCGGTCAGGGTCAGAGCAGTGCCCCCGACACGGGTTACACCTTTGCCCACTACATGTCTGACATAGAGGCCGTTCTTGACCAGAGCGGTCTGCGTCGCTTTTGTCTGATGGGATATTCTATGGCTGCACCTATGGTGATAGAGTACACTGCCCGCCATCCCGACCGGGCCGTGGGGCTAATTATTGGCGACTATCCTGCCCGCTACCCGCGCCTGCCCGACGATTGGCCGCAGCGGGCACAAATGGCTTTTGGCGGCCGCGTGGCCGACCATGTTCCGGCAGCGATGCAGCAGGATTCGGCCGAGGTAGATCTCTGGCCGCGGCTGGCCGACATTGCCTGCCCGGTGTTGGTGCTGTACGGCAGCCAGCCAGGGGCACTGCTTCGCGCCGCCGATGTGGCTCGTTACCGCGCCAGTCTGGCCCGCCCCCAAATTGTTGAATTTCCCGATTCGGATCACCAGCTTTGGCAGCCGGATTATGATAAATTTATAGAGACGATTCAAGCGTACCTGGCGCAGTTGGATTTGGCGCAGTTGTTGAATGTTTAGCAACGTGAATCGTGAAATGTAAAACGTGATGGGTTTGATTCTGATGCATCACGTTTCACGCATCACGCTTCACGATCAGGAGTAAATCCGCGTGAAGATTGATCTGACCCTACTTTTCCACTCCCTATCAGACATGCCGGCGCTGGTACAGGCGGCGGAGACGATTGGCTTTGATGGGCTGTGGACGGCCGAAACCAACAGTGATCCCTTTTTACCCCTTACCCTGGCAGCCGAACACAGCCAGCGGCTGACGCTGGGCACGGGCATTGCCGTCACTTTTCCTCGCAGCCCAACCACGCTGGCCCACCTGGCCTGGGATTTGGCCCGGTACAGCAACGGCCGTTTCATTCTTGGCCTGGGCGCACAGGTCAAAGCCCACAACGAGCGTCGCTTTGGCGTTCCCTGGCAAAAGCCGATCACCAAAATGCGGGAAACCATCGAAGGGATTCGCGCCGTCTGGTACAATTGGCAAAATGGCACACCGCTCAATTATGAGGGGGAATTTTTCCGACTGAATCTGATGACCCCCTTTTTTAGCACTGGTCCCTTGGAGACGTCGCCGCCCCCCATTTATATAGCGGCCGTTAATGAGAAGATGCTGCGCCTGGCCGGTTCCCATTGTGATGGTGTTCATTTGCACCCGCTGCATACAGTCAGCTACTTACGCGATTTTGCTCAGCCCAAGTTGATGGCAGGACTGGCTCAAAGTGGTCGCAGCCGGGAAGCATTCACCTGCGCCGCCGGAATTTTTGTTATTCCCACGGACGGGCCGAAAGCGGCTGCCCATTACGAAGCCTACGTACGCCAGCAAATTTCTTTTTACATGTCCACCCCGGCCTACCGCGTTGTCGTCGAGATGCACGGCTGGCAGGAAGCTGCTTTTAAGCTGAGCAAAATGGCCCGGCGCGGCCAGTGGGCCGATATGCCGGCCCTCATCAGCGACGAGATGCTGGCCGAATTTGCGGTGCGCGGTCCCTGGGCCGACCTGCCCGGCCTCGTCCGTGCCAAATACAACGGCCTGCTCGACCGCGTCAGCTACT
>JAWOIM010000452.1:0-3572 GCA_046484685.1 Chloroflexota bacterium
GGCGCTGCTGCCTCTGCTGCAAAGCTGAAGCGTGAAGCGTGAAGCGTGAAACGTGAAGCGTGAAGCGTGACAAGCGCATTGTTCTTCTCTGTTCACTTTAAGGAGGTAACTACTAACGACTCTGCTGAAAAAAGGTCGAGAAACCGGGTTTTTAGCACATACTCATCATTGGCATATCAGAGAAAAACCCGGTTTCTGGCTTAGTAGTTATTTAAGGAAACAGAAATGCGGGGAAATTACCGGTTTTTATTCATCTTATCTTTACTTGTCGCTGTATGGTCGGCAACGGCCGTATCAGTCCAGGCCCATGCCCGACTGCTAGAAGCTGACCCCGCCCCCGGCAGCACGCTAGATGCCCCCCCAACCGAAATCCGGCTCACCTTCAACGAGCCAATTGGCACCGACAGCCGTATCGGTCTGTTTAACAACGCCTTTTATGCCCAGACGGGTGTGGAGAGTTTTGTCGATCTGCAAAACCCCAACCAGCTTGTGGCCACGCTACCGCCGCTGAATCACGGTATTTATAACGTGAACTGGACGGCCGTTTCCACCGATGGCCACCCGGTCAGCGGCAGCTTTCGTTTTCAGATAGGGGAAACTGAAGCCAACCTGGGCGAGGGCACAAACGGCAATGAGTGGTTTCTGCCCTTCTTTGTTGGCGGGCTGCTTCTATTTGGCGTGGTGTTTGTAATCGGCCGTAAACGAGCCTCTGACTTACCAGGCAAAGCGTAAGCGGCAAAACTGACCTGAGAAACCGGGTTTTTGGCAAAAACCCGGTTTCTGACTGAGCTTCTACACGAGGCGTAAGCGGCAAAACAGAGCCTTCTTCCTCCTCACGCTTCACGTTTGACGCTTCACGCTTTAAGCCGACGCCAGTTTGACACAAAGGGCCACCACCTCCATCGCCAGCTTCACCTCTTCTGCCGGCGGGCGGGAAGGGGAGAGGCGAATGTTGCTGTTGTGGGGATCGTGACCGTGGGGATAGGTGGCCCCGGCCGGAGTCAGAGACACCCCCACCTCAGCGGCCAGCGCCACCACCCGGTCGGCTACCGGCCTGGTCGTGTTCAGGCTGACAAAGTAGCCTCCCTTGGGCTGGCTCCAGGTAGCCAGACCGGTGTCGCCCAGTTCTTGCTCTAACACGTCTTGTACCGCTTCAAACTTGGGCCGTAAAATAGCGGCATGATCACCCATTAGGCCAGCCAGCCCGCCGGGATAGGCTTGCAGGAACTTGACGTGCCGGTATTGTTCCACCTTGTTGGGACCAATAGAAGCGGCTCCCATGAGGCGGGTCAGGTAAGCCACATTGGCTTCACTGCTGGCCATAAAGCCGATACCGCCGCTGGCAAAGGTAATTTTGGAGGTGGAGCCGTAAAGGTAAACCCGGTCGGGATTGCCGGCTGCTTCACAGGCACGCAAAAGGTTTAACGGCCGTATCGCTTCATCAGTCAAGTGATGAACTGCATACGCATTGTCGGCCAGAATCGTAAAGTCGGGGGCGGCAGTGGGCATGGCAGCCAGCGCCTGCACCACCCGGTCTGAAACGGTATCACCGGTAGGGTTGCTGTAGACGGGCACAAAAAACAAGCCCTTGATGGCCGGGTCTGCGGCGGCGAGGTGGGTAACGGCCGTCATATCCGGCCCTTCCTCGGTCATGGGGACACTCACCATCTCAATGCCCAGTTCGGCCAGCAGTTGAAAATGACGATCATAACCGGGCACGGTCACAATCATTTTAGCCGGTCCCTCTTTCCAGGGAGCGGGGCTGTCTTTCAGGCCGCGCAGCATAGCCCACATGAGCGTCTTGCTCATCAGGCTTAGACTGGCATTGTTGCCAACGATCATTTCGGCCGGTCGCACCCCCAGCACATCCGCAAACAGATCTCGAGCTTCGGGCAAACCGGCCACCCCACCCGGATAATTACGAATGGCGACCCCGCTGGCCGTCACCACATCTTCCCCATCCACAATCATCAGCATGGGGTTGGCCAGGTCAAAATTGACATCGGCCGGCTGACCCCGCTGCATATTGAGCTGCAAGCCCATCGCTTTGTAGGCGTCATAGCGTGCTTGTAAAGCGTTCAACGAATCCATATCTTCTCCTGTATTGCGTATTGGGTAGTGCGTCATTCGTAGTGCGTAGCCAAGCGACTACATACGCACTACGAACGACGCACTAATTTTATAGCTGGTACAGTGGGGCGTAGTGGGTGGGCAAGAAATATGGGGTAGTTATAGCGGAAAAGTGGCAGGTGGCAAGTCAAACATGGTAAGTCACCCTACCTGCAACTTGCAAACCTGCCACCTGCTATACGCTAATCGTAAAACAAACGCCGGATCAATTCGGCCGTGGCCTCATTGTCCATTACCTGGACGCTGGCCCCCTGCTCGGTACGATGGCCAGAGACGTACCGTCGGTCCAGCACTTCATTCTGAATCGACTCGCTAGAAATATCGCCAGCAATACGGGCCAGCGACACCAGTTCCTCCAGACTGAGGTCGGTACGCATGCCCTGCTCCACCTCGCGGTAAAGCGTGGGGGCACGCCGAACCATTTCAGAGACCCCTAAGGAGAGAGCCTTGCGGCGGGCGGCCAACACAATTTGCTGCTGGCGACCGGCACGGTCAAAGTCACTGTCCTGGTAACGGGTACGGGCATATTTGAGGGCCGTTACGCCATCGATATGCTGCTGACCGGCAGCAATGTAAAAGGGATCGTAGCCATAGTTCATGTCCGGAAACATGGTGTCGTTAATCGTCACGGGCACATAGATGTCGATGCCGCCCAGGGCGTTGATACCGTTGATAACGGCCGCAAAATCGACCAGTATATAATGGTCAATATGGACACCCAGGTTATATTCTACCGTTGACATAGCCAGGGCTGCCCCACCGGCCGGATTGTTGCCGGTTGAGCCGTAAACAAAGGCGGTATTGATCCGGTCCCGCCCCCGTCCCGGAATAATGACGTACAGATCGCGGGGCAGCGACAGAATAGAGATGGTTTCGTTGCGGGTGTCAATAGAAAGAATCATCATCGAGTCAGTGCGGGAGATGAAGGCTTCGCCCGGCCGGCGGTCGATGCCCATCATCAGGATATTGATGCGATCTGTCTTGAATTCACTGGTAGGAATAAGGGTTGGGGTAGGCTGACCGTCACCTCCTTCCATCAGGAAAACTTCCGGGGGGGCAATCTGGTCCAGTTCGAGGTTCACGTCAGACACCTGGGCAGCGGCCAGTTCGAGTGGATTCAACGGCCGATCCCATACAGCTTGGGCGGTCAGATAGGCAAAAGCAAAAACGGCCGTGCCTGACCCCACAAAAGCTACCGATAACAACAAACTTAACCATAAGGGTAAAATAGATTGCGTTGTTTTCAAAGCCAACACTCCTCGTCATCAAAGTAAGAATGATGAATTATGAATTCTTTTGTGCCGCGTGTAAAACCTTCTCATACTTTTATAAACACCCGGCCCAAAAATATTTTGCCTGCATTTCGCACAACAGCAGGTTGTATTATAGTATACCCAAAAGCTGCTTGTCTCGGTGAAAAACCGGCGATAAACCTACTATTG
>JAWOIM010000600.1:0-10975 GCA_046484685.1 Chloroflexota bacterium
AATACGCAATACGTTCACCGGCCTAACTCCGGTAAAACACGTTCTTTCCAGACGGCATCGACAATATTATCGCGTGCCGCCACCCAACCGCCCAAATCGGCCACAACAAAGGGGGCGGGGATAACACCAAAATCGGGATTGGCGTCGTTGAGCGACTCATCAACGCTGCGAAAACCATATTCGACAAAGATGCGCTGCGCCGTTTCGCTCCAGAGGAAGGCGACAAAAGCGTCCACCAGCTCCCGCTGTTCCGGGGTGATGTTGCGCTCCAGGACGACGACAGTATGTTCGCTTAAAATGGTGCTGTGGGGATAAACCGGTTCGGCCGCCAGTCGCCCTCGCGCCCGGTCACGCACCAATTCTTGTTCGTAGGTGATCAGGGCGTCGCCAAAACCGCTTTCAAACTGGGTGCGGGTGGCGCGGGCCGAGGCAGCCTGGGCTACCACGTTGCGCCAGATGCCCAGGAGTTGATCGTAAGCGGCCGTTTCATCCCCACCTTGCAATGTCACCGAACCATACTCGGCCAGAATGGCCCACAGCGCTCCGCCGGAGGTCAGCGGGTCGGGGTGCACAACGCCGACGCCGGGCCGGGCCAGGTCGGCAAAATCATTGATCTGTTGGGGGTTATGCGGCCGTACCAAAATAATAAACGGCGTCCGGTTGACTACTCCTTCGTGGGGCAATTCTTTCCAGGTGGGGCCGGGCAAAACGCCACTCTCCACCAGCCGCAGGGCGTCTAGTTCCAGCGACAAAATGGCCACTTCAGCCGGCACGCCCATGATCATCTGATTAGTGACCGTGCCTGAACTGGCGAAGGCGGAGATGAATTCTACCTGCTCGCCGGTTTGGGCCGCCCATTCTGCCTGAAAAGCAGGAAAGACCCCTTCATTCATCACTTCTCCCAGGATGCTAAAGCCGTAGAGAACGACGGTACGTTGGGGCGCGCCCTGGGCCGGGGGCAGCCAGGGCCAGATAGCGTACAGTACCAGCCCTCCACCTAAAATGGTGAAGATGATTCGCTGCCACAGCAGCCGCCAGTTGATTCGTTTACCTGCCATAGCTTGGACCATAGACGATAGACGATGGACGACAGACCATGGTCTATCGTCCTCTTAACGAACAATCAATATCGGCCTGTCCAGCCAGCGCAGCAATGGCTCGACCAGTTCGCCCAGCCACCAGCGCCACAATTTTGATCGTTTTTCAGCGGCGATAATGACCAGGTCATGGTCGCCCACGGCCAGCTCCCGCTCGATTTGTTCATCGGGTGTGCCCTGGCGCTGCTGTAGACTGCCCTCGACGCCGGCGTCGCGCAGACGGCGCAGAACACGCCTGATCTGGACGCCAATGGGGGAATCGGCCGTTAACAAGATTTCCAGCGGGGCCTGCACCGTCCCACCTTCCCGGTACATGATGGGATCCGCCGGTGAAATGACCAGGACGGTAATGGCTGCATCACAGGCCAGTGCCAACCGCAGCGCCCATTCTTCGGCCGTTTCTTCTCCTTCTTGGGCACGGATGACCAGGAGAATCGAATCGAGGGGCCAGCGGGGCTGCCGTATCAGCCAAAGGGAGGCGGGCACGGCATTAAGAATCTTGCGATAGACGGAGCGGTTTAACAGACGGCTCAGAAAATTGTGCTGCACCGGTTCGCTCAGGAAAAGGAGATCGCAGTCGGTTTGGGCCTTGAGCAGCAAGTCGTCCAGCTTCTCGTCCTGTTCGCTGGCCTGCCAGCAGTCTACCTGGCTGTTGAGTGCCCGGCCGATACGCCGGGCGTATTCGAGTGGTTTGCCGCTGCAATCGGCCGCCAGCGCGCCCACCAGAAAATGAGGTGTTGTATTGTTCATGCGCTTGCTCCGTAGTGTCCGGCAGGGAGTGATAAGACGGCCGTTAACCGGGATCGTTCGCCCCGTGCCTGGCACTGTTACACTCTAAGCGTAACGGCCGTTTGTGACAGGAATCGTTATAGGGTTGTGACAAAGCTGTGACAATGCTTCGACTGTAAGCAAATCAATACTTAATCAAGGTTTAAGGAGTATTTATACGACTGTTTAATGCTTGTCGGGTGCAAAGAGTCGTACAGGAAATTGGAGACATCCGGTTCTGCGTTAGAGGCAATCCACACACGTTCAACCCCCCTATTGCCCAGACGTTTGAAACACGCTTTTGCCAGGGCTGTGCCCAAGCCATTTCTCCTGTAATCTGTATGAACTCCCATCGGCTCAATGTAACCAGACTTTGGATCATTTTCTTCTATCCACCCCATGCAGTAGGCGACGCTCTCGCCCTCAGGATTCACAATTACCAAATCTAGTTCCGCCTGATAGCTCGGGGAACTCTGAAGTGACCGTAAGATGAACAATCCCACAATCTGGTCGGTTTCAGTTTTCCAATAGTGAGCGTTGGCCTGAAAGAAATCTACCCCCTTTTCAGCATGATAATTGTAACGCCACCAGTCCATTCGACCAGGCTCCCAGTTATTGTCAATATCAGGATAGCTTTCAACTTCTAGCAACAGTTCTTTGATCAGGGTGTATTCCGTATCGTTATTTGTGAATGAACAATCAGTGATCTTCATACTTCCTCCAGTCGATAAACAGCGATATAGGTTACTTTGGCCTTCTCATTGAATCCTGTCGCAAATCGGCCGCCTAACGCATGTTTCAGTCGCGCTTCGCGTCGGTCTGCAAGCATTGTTAGTACGCCCTACCAACCAGCAAGATAGATAATTAACCCCAACTAAACTGAGTTTTTTCTTCGGCGTGAAGTTGCCAAACTGTCAGTCCTTTGTGGGAAATTCGAACGACGTGACCCATTCGTTTGGCTTTGGTGTTGAAATCATGATGTTTTAGTGTTCTGCGAATGAAAGTCGCTGATTCATACTGAGCCACATCAAGATAGATCAGACAATACTGGGCGTGGCACAATTGACGTTTGAAAAAATCATCGTCAAGCGTGAAAAATGTTGGCTTATTCAACTGATGGAGCAAGGGGATGATTTCATCATCTTTTAACCCCTCCCGACCAATCTCAAAAGCAACCTGCTTAAACAAAATACGCCAACCCTGCAAGAGTTGGCGTTGACTATCTGGAAAATTCTCGTCAAGAATGATCATGCAGGCGATAAACCGAAACTATATTCATCAGCGTGTTCAATAAAGGCCTGGCTTGCTAAACGAACTGCTTCCGCTATAGCATCTTTCGTAACTTTTCCGCGCCATTCTTCTTCAATGGTTTCCCAAGCCATACCATTGGCAACCTGTTCTAACACTTGCCAAACCATAATTCGTGTGCCACGAAATGTGGGTTTCCCATGACAAATATTAGGATTAGTAACGATATAACGACCAATCATTTTTTGTTGCATATTATTGCCTCATATGTTTTTCTTATAAATAGTATAGCGAGAGCAATTTACATTGTACACTGTTTTTGTGGCAATATGGTAATTATTCTTGCAATAATAATTATTGCTCGTGGAACAACAGGCGGCAGTGCCCCACCGCTTTTGAGGCAGGAAAACGGCGACCCACTTCTGGCTCACGCATAATTATACCCGTAACCCAGGCCGGAAACGGTTTCAATGTAGATGGGATTAGCCGGGTCGGATTCAACTTTGGTCCGCAGACGGCGTACCAATTGGCGCAGGGCATCCCGGTCGCCCCCTTCTGCACCCCACACGTGGGTGATAATCTCTTCGGCGGGCAAAATATGACCGGCGTTGAGCATCAGGTAGTCGAGCAGCCGGTTTTCCAGGAGGGTCAGGCTAATGGGCTGCCCATCCTCTATGCGGAGTTCGCGCCGGTTGAGGTCCAGGCTTAGGGGGCCGGCTTGACGCACGGCCGTTTGCTCCCCCCGACCCGTGCGCCGCAGGACCGCCTGTATACGAGCCATCAGTTGGCGCGGGCTGAACGGCTTTAACACATAATCATCGGCGCCCAGCTCCAGACCATGCACAATATCATCCTCTTCTTCACGCACGGTCAGCAGGATGATGGGCACATCGTCCTGGCGGCGAATGGCGCGGCAGACGGCAAACCCATCCAGTTGGGGCATGTTGACGTCCAGAATGATGATGGCCGGCTGCGCCTCTTGCCAACGGCGCAGGGCAGACTCGCCGTCATGGGCCTGGATAACCTGGAAGCCTTCGCGCCGCAGCGTAAAGGCAATCAGGTCGGCTAAAACGCGATCATCGTCGACAACTAGAGCGATCATAAGTAGTCAGAAGTCAGTAGTCAGAAGTCAGTGGTCAGTGGTCAGTGGCCAGTAGTCAGATTAAGGGGGAGGTTGATGTCTGGAGTTTAGGGATTTTATGAGTCCTGTAATCATGGCGGCTATTTCGTCGGCTTCCTGGTTGATTTGGGCTGCTTGTTGCGGTGTGCAATAGGTCAATCGCTGGGCAATTTCTACGGCCGTCATTACTTCATAACAAGAACGCAAGACGATACGCAAAAAACGAATAAATTCGGGATTGTACCCACTGCCCGCCCCTTCAGAAATATTCAAGGGAATAGAAACTGCTACCCGCCTTAGTTGATTGGTCAACCCAAATTGCTCTACCGATGGGAATGGTTGCGTGATACGGTAAATGTCAACCACTAATGTCATGGCCCGCTGCCATACTTTCAGTTCTCGAAATTTGTGCATTGCATATCCTTAGCAGTAGTCAAACAAGGCTCGGATATCTGACTACTGGCTACTGGCTACTGCCTACTGGTTATTGCCTGCTTCCCAAAGACAATGGCAGGTCAAACCAGAAGATAGAGCCGCCGCCGGGGCGGTCTTCGATACCGACGCGACCCTGATGGGCCAAGACAACCGCTTTGACCACGGCCAGCCCCAGGCCAATGCCGAAAGGAGGTCGGGCTGCATCGGGCTGGCGGCGTATAAACCAGTGAAACAGATCGCCACGATGTTGCGGCGGGACGCCCGGTCCTTCGTCGGCAACCATAATCTTAACTCGATTTGTACCTGCTGTCACAGCGAGCAAAATTTCGGCCTCGTCGGGTCCATGTTTGACAGCATTGGAGAGCAAATTAACAATAACCTGAGTCAGGCGACGGCCGTCTACAACCAGTAGCGGTAAATCAGCCGGTAGATCCAGGCGTAGGTGTTGGCCGTGCTTCTGAATGAGGGGCATCATCGTTTGGGCGGCCTCGGCGATAATTTGCCGCAAATCAGTAGAGCGGGGAGAAATGCGAAAACGGCCGCTTTCGATACTGGCGCTTTGCAGCAAATTGTCTACCAGCGTTTGCAGGCCCAAAATGCCTAAATGGAGGGTGCCGAGCAGCTCTTCAAACTCCTCGTGGCTGAGGTCAGGGGCCTCAGCCAGCAGCAGCTCAATAGAGGCGGCCAGCGCCGAGAGGGGAGTGCGGAATTCATGGGCTACGTTGGCCAGAAAATGGCCCAGCAGGCGGTGCAGTGCTTCCTCCTCGGTCACATCGCGGAAAACAAGGGCGACTTCAGCATTACGGGCGGCCGGGGGGGCAAGCTGCGCGCCGGTGATGGCCAGGGTAGCCTGTTGTCCAGCGGCCATTTGCACTGCCAGCCGCTCTTTTTGCCCTGATGCGGGAATGAACTGGCTAAAAGGGGCGCTGGTATCCACCATTTGAAACAATTCATCGACAGTCCGGCCAATTGCTTCGTGGCGCGGCCAGCCGGTGACGCGCTCGGCCCCCTGACTGAAAAAGGTGATACGGCCGTTGGCATCCAACGTCATTGTTCCTTCAACGATAGAGTCGAGCAGATGGTTGACCCAGTCCCGCTCCTGGCGCAAATCGGCCAATGCCCCCCGTAACTCCAGCCGGGCAAAGTCCAGCGCCTGGGCTACCTGGCTTACTTCGGCAATCTGGCTCTCTACCGCAATCGGCCGGTCCAGATCGCGCCAGCTAAGCGCGCCGGCGGCGCTGGCCAGATCGTTTAACGGTCGGGCAATGCGCTGCGCTAATAAAACGCCGGCAGCCGAACCCAGGCCGCCGACAACCAGTATCGCGGCCAGCATGAGAAGGAGCAAGCGGCGTTGGCTGCGGGCAATTTCAGTGACGTCAAGGGCGGCGAGTGTGGCCACGCCGCTGTCGTCCCAGGGGGTTATGGCGGCGTAATAGGTACGGCCGTTGATGGCCACAGGCTGCTGCGCCCACTCGTCCGGTGCCGACGGCTGCGCCGCCTGTTCGTGCCACGCCTCCCGATTGCCGGCCTGGCTGGCGGCCACAACTTGCCGCTCAACGAGCAGCGCCTGTTCCACACCTGTCTGTCTTTGAATTTGTGCCAGGTAATCGTCGTCAAGCAGAACGCCAACCACGACACGACCGTAGCCGGCAGCTTCGCCGGTCAAAGGATGGGCTGCCATTAACCAGGCATAGATACCCGTCTGGCTCCGTTCGACGTACAGTCGGGCTTCTTCAGGCGCATCACAGACATTGCCTTCAATCGTCCGGCCGACGACGGCGTAACGCCGGCCGTGCGGGGCACAAATTTCCAGGGTATCCAGCCCGGCGCCCTGTTGCAATACACGCATGTATTCTCGCAGCGGGTCAGGGTCGGCGACCATAACCAGGTCGTGCAGCCGTGGCCGCTGCGCGGTCAGGATTGCCAACCCGGTTACTTCCCCCTGACCGGCTTCATAAAGGGCACGGCTGGTATCGGTTCCCTGATCCAGGAGTGCCCATGCTTGCCGGTTGAGCTGGTCGCGCAGCAGCCAGATAGCGGGTAAGCCTACGGCAGCGGCCGTTAGCAGAATCATGACGGCAAAATTGAGGGCCATCTGCATAGGCAAACTGCGGCGCAGGCGGAAAAGTTTCATGGTGCCTATTTTATCATAGCAGATAAAAAGGGAGATGGGGTAAACACCACATCTCTCTTTTTATAAAATTATTGACAACACATGGTTAACTTTTTACGGAGATAGTTACTGCCCACTCGTCAGCGCATCCAACTGCTGCAAGACGGCTTGCAGCGCTTGTAGTTCGCTGCCGTAGGTGGCCCAATCGCCGTTGCGCTGGGCCTCTTGGGCAGCTTCAAAGTGGCCATTGGCGGCCTGGATTAGCTCATCGACCGAGCCGTCCACGACGATCGGTGGGGGAGGGGCGGGATCTTCTGTTTCGACCGGTTCCAGATCAACATCCAGTTCGGAGTCGGCCAGTTCCTCTTCGGTAGGGCCATCAATTTCGGCCACGACCACATCAGTGGGTACATCAGCCCCGGCAACGGCCGTTTGGAACACGGCCGCCAGCGCCCGCTCTAACGTCTCCGCCATAGCAATGCGCGTGCGGGTAGCGACCACCACGCGCTGCAGTTCCGGTAGCGGATTACCCGACGCTTGCAGGTAAATCGGCTCTACATACAAGAAGTCGCCGGCAATGGGGATCACAATTAGATTACCACGTATCACCCGCGTGCCACCCTGATTCCACAGAGCAAACTGCTGGGCGATATCCGTCTGCTGGTCAATGCGGGCCTCAATCTGTGACGGGCCAAAGACCAGCTCCTGTCGAGGCAGCTCGTAAACTACAATCTCCCCATAGTGGGGCATGTCGTTACGGGCGGCTGCCCAGGCCACCATATTCCGTTTGGCCGACGGGGCAAAGGGCTGAATCAGCAGAAACTCTGATTCTTCTTCACCCGGCAGAGGCAAAATTACATAATAGGGTTCCATCTGTACTTCACTGGTATCAAATATTTCGGTGGGAATTTCCCATAAGTCTTCCTGGTTGTAGAAAACGCGCTCATCGGTCATATGGTAGCTCAGGAATTGACGCATTTGCAACGTAAACATATCTTCCGGGTAGCGAATATGGGCCAACAAATCTTCCGGCATCTCTTCCATAGACTTAAACAAATCGGGGAAAGCGCGGTTATAGGCATTGATAATGGGGTCATTCGGCTCAAAAATGTAATAATCGACGCTGCCGTGATAGGCATCGACCACTACTTTAACCGAATTACGAATGTAGTTGATACGCCCGGCACCCGTCACTGCGGGCTGTGAATAGGGGAAGTTGCTGCTAATAGTATACGCATCCACCATCCAGAAAAGACGCCCTTCAGAAAGCACAACATAGGGATCGCTGTCCAGACGCAAGAAGGGTGTTATATGGCGGATACGGGTGGTAATCTGCCGGTAAAACTGCACTTTTGTTTCCGGTGTAATTTCGTCACTCAGCAGCACATTAGCATCCCCCAGGCGCATGGCAAAAGCAACCCGCTTCAGGTAGCTGTCCAGAGGCACGCCTCCGTCACCGGCATAGGTAGAATAATTATCCGGTGGATAACTAAACTCGTTACGGGCACTGCCCACAAAGACCACATCATCCATTAATTCACCGTAATAAATTTCCGGCTGTTCTACTTGCAGAGGGATAGTGGATTCGGGCGGCAGGTCCTGGATCCAGAAGTCAGGTTGGCCCTCAGGCGTGACGACGTTAACCGGGCTCATAACAATGCCAAACCCATGTGTAAACTCCAGGTTGAAGTTGACCCAAGTCGGGTTAGGTAGTTGAGATTTGTCCAGTTCACGAGCAGCCAGCATCACCTGACGCAGTTGACCATCGACCATATAGCGGTCAATGTCCACGTCGCCAAACTGGTAATAAGTCCGCAGCGCTTGCAACTGGCTGTAGGTCTCACGCAGCGGACGGTAATCCCACAGGCGTATATTTTGCAGCACTTCTTCATTGGCCAGAAGATCGGCGGCTGTAATGTCTTCACCCAGTTCAATCGTGCGCATCTCTACCCGATCCAGGCCAAAGCCGAGGCGGGTCATGCGAATATTGTCAGAGATATATGGCTCTTCCAGCACAATTTCGTTTGGCTCGACCCGGTAGCGCTGCAGCAGGGAAGGGTAGATACCACCCAGGATGAGCGTCACGGCTAACCAGAGGGCAGCGGTGACGAAAAGGGGGCGCACATCGAAGCGGAAGATATTGAGAGCGGCCGTTATGGCCACCAATCCCATCAACATCAGTTGAGCCACAATAGCGTAGCGGGTGGCAAACATATCGGTATAGGTAGCCCCATAGACTACCCCATCGCCGGCAAAGTTAAGCCGGAACAGATCCAGCCAATAGCCCCCGGCCCACAGCAGGAAGAAGAGCGTGGCCAGTATGGCTACGTGGCGCACCAGCACCGGCTGCCGCTGCGGCTGCCATTGGCCCCGCTGAATGGCCGGTATATAGTTAAGGGCATAGATGGCAAACGTGCCTAACATCGTCACCAGAACAATGGAGATGAGCCAACTGCGCACAAATTCCATCACAGGCAGTTCAAAAAGGTAAAAGCTGATGTCCCGGTTAAAGATGGGATCAACTTCACCAAAGGGCACCCGGTAAAGATAGAGTAGAAATTGTTCCCACTGGCTGGCAGCGGCCGAGGCAAAGATGAAGGTGAAGAAGAGACCGGTACCGCTGATTAGCCAGCCAATGCCGGTTACGTCCAGGAATTTGGGATAGAACTCTGGCGTGCTGCGGCTGGCGCGGCGACGGGCCAGGTGCCAGTTACCCAAGAAGAGCAGCCCGGCCACCAGGAAGGCCAGCGCAAAGCTGATGACTTGAATTCCCCAGCGTCTGAGCCAGGTGTCTTCGTAGGCCAGTTCGGTGAACCAGAGCCAGTCTGTATAGGTGGTGACTATCCAGTTGAGGCTCAGGAAGAAGATAAAAACCAGACCAATAAGAATAACGGTTCGGCTGGGGCGGAAGGGGTTTCTGGGCTGGCGAGGAAGTGGCTGGCGATCACCGCCCTGGTCGCCACCGTTGCCGCCTCGCTTGCCACCATTTTCGTCACTCCAGCCCGCCTCTTCCATGGCTCGACGGAATACTTCTGGAATGTCAAAGTTGTCACGACTCATGTAAGGCTCCTTTGCAATTACGAATTAGGAAGGATAAATGATGAAGGTTGGTTGGGTTCATCAATGTCACCCTTGTTTAGCGTTTTGTCTATTGTAGTCTATTTTCCCATTTTTATCCCGTAAATGGGGTTGGTTTTAACAATAGGGGCGGGGGATGATGGTCAGAATTTGGGGCGTGATTCAAAACCTCCGATTCTTGGGATGGTTCTTTGCTTCTCTTTCATTGCCTCGTTTGTAGTTACCCGTCAAGCGAGCCATGATTTGTTGCTGCGCTGAGAAATCGGTGTACGCCACTTCTTCTCTAAATTCAACAGCTTTCAACCCTCTCAGGGTAGTGGCTTTGCGGCCGTGATGGAAAATTTGAATTTCCCCGCTTTTATCCTTGAATGTAAAGCCTAAATCGCTGCTCAATTTATAGTCTCCTTTGGATAAGGACGATGGACAATAGACCACGGACGATGGATGATGGACGACGGAATTGCATTTATTATTTTATCGTATGAAATTGGCGCAGCGCTTTTATGGCTTCGTTCGTGAGCCACATGACAACGTTGGTATCCGCTTCGATGAGGGCAAGGATTGCCTCGCGTGGACCTTGCCGCCACGCAGCGCTGCTGTAGAAAGCTTCTTGAGATCTGTTCAACTGTTCGATGCTTTCGTATGAACGAATGAGGTAGTAGGCATCCGGGTCGTGCAGCGACGGCCCATAAGCGACTACGTCCATCTGCACCGCGTGCAGCAAGGGCAGGCTTTGCTGCGTAACGAGCAAATGGAAAGCGGGACCGCTGCCGGGCTTGAGCGTGTACGAACGAATTTCAACGACACGTTTTGTATTCATAGGGTCTCTTCTTCTGCCTGATTTACTTCTTCGGCAGAGCGAAATCGCGAGGAGAATTCTGCCCTTTTCATTTCATGCTCTTGTGGTGTAATCAGGCCCGCATCCAGCATTGTTTTGAGTTCATAGCTTCTTTGGATGGCCTGATACATGTCAGAAGGATTTGGTCTATTTTCTACCAACATGATTGCTTCATAGGCCAATGGCACGGTTTTGAGGTGCCATTGGCCTATGAAGCAATCATGTTGGTAGAAAATAGACCAAATCCTTCTGACATGTATCAGGCCATCCAAAGAAGC
>JAWOIM010000613.1:0-2968 GCA_046484685.1 Chloroflexota bacterium
CGGCTCTACCCGCCCGGTCTGCCACAAGGTGTTTATGGCCGGAAAGAGCCGCTTCTCTAACACGTAACAGATGTCGGCTGTCGGCGCGTGTTGGCAGAACCGGTTCAGGCTTTCGGTGTAAAAACGGCCGTCTCCCACCAATGGGTAGCGCAGACCGGCCCAACCGGCTGCGGTATACACCGGCTTGCCCTCAATGCGGGCCACGTTGGGCAGTTTGCGCTCAATAACGTCGGCAAAAGCCTGCCACTCCTGGTCGATAATGGCCGCCGGTCCTAGTTTGACCACGGCCGGCAGCTCAGCCCCACCGCTCTGAATCGGCCGCAGCAGCAGCACCCGCCCGCCGCCAAAACCACCCCCGAATTCCTGCTTCAACACAACCCGTTCGTAACCGGTAAAGAGACGAACCAATACTGCTTCTTCAACCGGTTTCAGGGGGAGATGCAGTGGATTTTGCAGGTTGGGTTCACCTGGCGGAGAGGTTACGGCCGTTTCTGCCGCAGTCCGTTTGCCGCCCACATATAGGGCAATGGGGAAATTGTCTTCCAATTCCGCCTTCAAAATAGGGTGCTGCGCCGGATGGTGCTGATTGACTTTTTGGGAAAGGTAATCAAACAAGTCAAACAGGCGCAGCAGGCCATCGCCGCGTGTCGGAGCCTGGCCGCGTAACCCGTCCAGTAAATAATGGGTAAAGAGGCTGTTGGCCATGCCCGGCATGACGTAGGAAAATTCATCGGAGCGGGAAGAAGCGATAATGGCTCGCCCGCGTCCCTGCCCCAGCCGTTCGTACAGCCGCTCATCCAGGCCGCTTTTTAATGGAGTTGTTGGTACCAGGCCATCTTTGCTGACCTGCCCTATGCCACCAGCGTGGCAGCAGTCAAACAAAACCAGCAGCCGGTTGGCCCTGATTTGTTGTAGCCAGTTGGTGAGTTCACTGCCAGAAACGGCCGTTTCTGCTAAATCAGCCGGGTTGGTGTCTTGCAAAATGAGGTAATTGTCGCTGACAGAGCCGTTTTCCAGACGACCACCATGCCCGGAGAAGTAGAGTACGGCTGTGTCCTCAGCCTGACACCTTTCTACCAACCAGTGCATGGCGGATCGAAAGCCAGCAGCCGTCGCCTGCTCGTTAAAAAGAGTACGCACCTGACTTTCAGGGTAGGCGCAATGAGCCGGATCCTTTAACAGGGTGTCAACTTTCTCAGCGTCTTGAATGATGGTGACGGGTAAGCGACTGACGTAGGTGTAATCAGAGATCCCCACGACCAGGGCATACCCCTGCTTGAACAAATTCATGATATGGCACTGTCCCCAATAAATCTACTATGATTGCACGCTTGCAGATGACTGAATCTGGAAGGCTACGAGAGATTATAACACATTAAAGAAGAAGGCAAAAAAAAGCAATATGATAGAAAGAACTTAAATACCCTACCCTGTCACAGAAGAAGGTCAACTTTTTTTAGAAAAAGTTGACCTTCTAAACAGCTACTTTGTATGTGTACGACTTGGTCGCTTGGGCGTTGCCGCCAACGGCCGTTTGCGCCACACATACACCAACCACCCCGCCCCGCCCACGGCCAGCAGTAAAAACAGCCAGTTTAGCGGCAACGGGGAGGACATGGTGAGCATAAATTCAACCTGGCCGCTGCCGTCAGGCCCGGCGACATCGACGACGAATCGATAATCTCCTTCCTCGGTGAGACGCAGGTCGGCTTCGTAGAAGAGCCGGTTGGTCGCCGCTTCGGCCAGAGCCGGCTTGGTGACAACGGCCGTTTCTTCCCCAGGCGAATAGACGGCAACAGTAACAGCCGCATCCAGCACCGGCTCATTAGCCAGCCCATCCCCCACAGCCACCGTCACGTGTAAATCCCGATCCACGCGGGGCGTCGGCGGGTCGGTCCACACCGACACCAGGTAGGGGCCGGCAGCGACTGGCCCTACCTGTAGCTGCCCGCCGCCGTGGGCCAGGACAGCAGAGAGGGGGATGAGCAGCCAGCACATTAAAATAGTGCGTAGTGCGTAGTGCGTAAAATTGGTTTCGCACCCATTACGCAATACGCAATACGCAATACGAATTAACCGCATCATTTCTCGCCCTCCCTCTCACTACGGCGCACAAAATAAGCATAGCCACCGATGGCAATCAGGGCGAAGGCCAGCCATTGCAGGGCGTAGCCCAAATGAGGCCCGTCGGAAATATCAATCTCGCGTGGTTGGCGGTAGGGCCATTCGCTGTTGCCCATGTCGTCGGGGGGAATGACCAGGTAGACGGGCTGCAGGTCGTAGGGAAGCTGGGTTTGCAAAACGGCCGTATCTACCCGGTAAATCTCCGGTTGAAAGCTGGTATCGGCTGTCGTCTGGCGGTCTAATAGTTCAGGCAGGGCCACATAAGCGGTCAGGGTGACGGGGCCGGTCAGGGTGACGGAACCGGTCACCCCATAAGCGGCCAGGTTGTCCCGTTCGCTGTCAGGAATCCAGCCCCGGTCGATGAGAACGGCCACTTCCACCGGCTCACTGCCGGCTGTTTTGTCCCCATCCAGCAGCAGCGGCGTAATCAGATTGACACCGGCCCGACCCTGCCAATTTTGCAGCAGCAGCAGCATCTGGTGGTCCAGATCATACGTACCCGTCACCGTGACCCAGCGGCCGGGAATTTGCTGCGCTGCGGGCATCAGGGCAGCGTCCATCTCATAGGCCGGCGTGTTCAAGACGGCCAGCACTTGCTGATTTTGAGCGCGGCGTTGTTCCAGCCGGTCTAACTGCCAGATACCAAGACGGACAAAAACGGCCGTTAACACCAGCACCAGCAGCGTGGCCCAACGCCACCGTTTGCTAAAAAATGTAGACCAACTCATTGCACTCTCCCCACTTTTCACTTCTCATAGGCCCCTTACGATCTGCCCCACTCTTCGACCGACAGCACCGGCTTCTGTGCTTCCCCTTGCAGCAGGCGAGAAATCAGCACCAGGGC
>JAWOIM010000615.1:0-4484 GCA_046484685.1 Chloroflexota bacterium
CTCGCAGACCTGTCAGGTTTTTTTAGCAGGGAAGTTTATTTTGTTGGGCCAGATGGATCAGTTGATTAAGGGCCTGCCGGGCCTGTTGGCGGTCGGCGGGGGGAATGGCGAGGGCGGCGAATTCCTCTTCGTCCAGGACCAGGGGATGAAGCAGGTCGGGGGCGTGCCATAGATCAAGAGCCAGGTCTTCACAGTAAACGGCCGTACCCTCTATCACGGCCGGCCGGCACACGTTACAATACCAACCCTTCAGTTCCCCATTCTCCCGGTCATAGACGGCAAAAATATTGTACCAGCGGTTGGTGTAAAAATACTCAATGAAGCGGTCCCCTCGCTTGAAAGTGGTAAAACCCAGGTCCATGTCATCCCGGTTAAAAGTCGCTTCCAGCCGCACATATCCCACACCCCGCGCCATCAGACGCGCCGGATACTGCCACACTTCCTCGCCTTTTTCATTCAACTTATAAACAATAACACGTTCCGGCATGAACCTAGTTTTTGTATACGTTCCCTATATTCTTTTTGAATTTGTAACATTTTCTTACCTCGTTACTGTGCTACCTGCCACTCGCTTGCAACTGTGCCCGCAGCCCGTTGATGTGGGCCTCCAGTTCGTTCAGTTTTTCATACTGACCGCCCAATTTGTCGTTTTCGGCACGGACAAAGCGGGCAAAGGGGGCGATGGTATCTTCCACACGCTGGGCGCTGCGACGCATTTCCCGCTCAAACTGGCCGGTTAACTCAGACACCAATTTTTGGCGCAGTTCGGCCATTTTTTGGCTCAGTTCGACTTTGGCTTTGCGGCGGCGGTTGGGCAAAATAATCAGGCCAAAGACCGCCGAGGCCACCCCGGCTACCACCCCGGTTACATCCACCCACACGAGCTGCGTGGCCAGAGCCAGGGCCGTACCAATGCCCACTCCGACCCCGGCCAAACCGGTACTAACAACGGCCATGCGGGCTGATTCACCAATATAGGCCGCCTCTTTTTCCCGATCATAGGTTTCCACGGCGCGGCGGGTGCTTTTGCCGATGGAGTCGATGAGGCGCTGCCGATCATAAGCCAGGGTTCCCTCACGCGGGCCGCCCTGACCGACCAACCGCTTCTGCACATCCTCTTTGCGCTGGGCCAGATGATCGGCAACGGCCGTCCACTGGCGCAGATCTTGTTCAACCAGCCAATCAATTAGTTCATTGACCCGCGCCTCGATCTGCTGGGGCGTGTCGGCCACCACCTGTTCCTCAAATGCTTTTTCCACCTGCTTAGAACGAATCAGGTCAGGAATACGGCCAAATCGTATCATCTCATCAAAGAAATCGTCGCCCCGCGTTTCCATAGCGTAGAGCAGGTTGTCAATTTCACCCAGGCGGGCCTTGAAGTTGCGCTGCATGTCGTCGTTGTAGTAGGTGGTCTGCTGCTGAATGTCTTCCAGGAGGGTTTGATCTACCTTGAGGGAATTGAGGTCTTGTTGGATCGCATCAAGCTGTCGTTTGGCCAGCTTGTGGCCCACACCCAGAGGATTGAGAAGTTTGAGGCGAAAACGGCCGTCGTCGTCCAGCGTCTCTTGAATATACTGTTCCATTGGCTCAAAGCCGCTGCCCGGCCACAATTGAGGCTGACCCAGCTTGGCCTTTTTGGCCTGCCGGGCCGAAACAGCAAAGACTTCCGGCTTTTCCCCCACCAAATCCTGCGCCGCTTTGGTTACAAAATCCACCACCTGTGCTACCTCACCGGCATCGGCCAAAATATCCACCTTATTGACCACCATGACAATCTTCTTGCCCCAGTCCCGAATATGGCTGAGGAAGCCGCGTTCGCTCTCGGTAAAAGGGCGGTCGGCCGAGGTGATAAAAAGCACCAGGTCACTGCGGGGAATAAATTCGGCCGTAAGCGCTTCATGCTCACGCAGAATGGCATTGGTGCCGGGGGTGTCAACAATGGTCAACTGGCGCAGCAGCTCAACCGGAGCCGTTTGCCGCCATATTCCTTTTTCAGTCGGCCGTTTTTCAGTTTTCTCCCCATATTGTAGCAGATAAATCTGGCTGGTGGTGGGTGTCACCCCTTCGTCCAGCAGGGGTTGGCCTACCAGGGCGTTGATAAAGGTCGATTTGCCGGAGTTAAACTCCCCGGCAATGACCAGCAGAAACAACTCGTCCAGTTGGCGAATTGATTCGGCCAGGGCGGTACGGTCGGGGACCTCCGTAGCCGTATCGGCCAAAATATCGCGCAAAAGGCCCAACACATCGCGTGTCCGCTTAAGCAGTTCTTCTTGTTCCAGGTTGAGAATAGCTTCCATTAACAGCATCCTTTGCTGATCTCATCAAATTTTGACGATCGTTAGCCTACAAAGTATACCTCAAATTAAAGCAAAACCGTGTACTCTTACTTAGTCGTTAGGCCAAAGGAAGATAAATCGTGAATACGCTGCCTGGTTGATCCCCACTAACGTATTGGTTACCCCGTTCAACCTGGACTCGACCCCCATGTGCTTCGGTAATCGCTTTGACAATGGCCAACCCCAACCCGGCACCCCCCATTTCCCGGCTGCGGGCCATGTCTGTACGATAGAAGCGATCAAAAACAAAGGGTAGCTGCTCGGTGGCGATGCCCGGTCCGCTGTCTATGATCTGGATAAGCAAGGTGTCCTCCTGCTCGATGACGCGGACCAAAATACGGCCGTTTTCCGGCGTGTGGCTCAAAGCATTGGCCAGTAGATTGTGAACCACCTGGCGAATGCGAGCCGCATCAACGGATAAGGGGGATAGACTGCCTAACAATTCAACCTGGAGTTGAATCTTTTTGGTAGCGACCAGCGGCTTAAAGGCAGCGGCCGTTTCTTTTACTAAGGCGGCCACATCTACCTCGGCCCGCTGCAGCGGGAGCTGCCGGGCTTCAGCCTGGGCCAGAAGATGGAGATCGTCCGTCAGTCGCGCCAGATGACGCGCCTGTTCCAGTAGCCGGCTAATCTCCCCCTCTTCTAACGGATAAACCCCATCCAGAATCGCTTGCAAGTTGCCCTGTAAGATGTGCAGCGGGTTACGCAGCTCGTGGGCCACATCGGCCAACAAGTTACGCCGCAGCCCCTCTGCCTGCTCCAGTTGGGCGGCCATCTGATTAAAAGCCAGGGCTACCGTCTGAATTTCCCGGCTGCCGCGGACCGCCACCCGATGGGCCAGGTTTTGGCCGGCCACTGCCTGGGCACCCCGCTCTAACGCCTGCAAGGGCCTGGCCAGCAGATGGCTCAACCAGGCCCCGGCCAGGATGCCTACCACTGCCGCCAGAATCAAGGATTGCACCACAGATTCGCCTACAAACGTTTCTATGCGGACGGCAAATTGCTCTTGTAACTCTGGCGGCAGTTGGGCTTCTAACTCAGCCATTTTCTGGAAGGCAACCGGAGCCGGAATAATCTCTTGCATAACGGCCACGACATAAACCAGGGGCAGCAAAGTGATTAACAGAATAACCCCGGCAATGACCAGGGCAAAACGAACCCATAAACGATTCACTTGCTGTCTCCTACAAGCCGGTAACCGACGCCGAAGACAGTTTGAATGTAGGTGGGGTTTTTGGGATCCGGCTCGATTTTTTGGCGCAGGTTGCGGATATGACTGTCCAGGGTGCGCTCTACCCCTTCATAATCAAGACCCAGCCCGCGCCGGATCAATTCGCTGCGCGTAAAAACATAGCCTGCCTGTTCCATCAAGGTCTGTAAGAGGGTGAATTCGGTGGGAGTCAGGTCAATTAAACGGCCGTTTACCACAACCTCCCGCCGCCCTATATCCAGACTCAGGCCGGCCACTTGCAGCACCTGGGGCTGATAGGCACCGGGTTGGCGCAGGCGAGCGCGGACGCGGGCCACTACTTCGCGCGGATTGTACGGTTTAGTGATGTAATCATCAGCCCCCATTTCCAGGCCGAGAATTTTGTCGATGTCCTCAATGCGGGCCGTAAGCATGATGATGGGGATGGCCGCCAGTGCCGGATCGTGGCGCACCAGTTGGGTGATTTCCCAGCCGTCCTTGTCCGGCAGCATCAGGTCCAGCAAGAGCAAATCCGGCTTTTCCCGGCGCAGGGTGTGAACGGCCGTTTCTCCATCATAGGCCACCAGCACCGCATAACCGGCCTGCTCCAGGTAAGCCCGCACCAGCCGCACCACTTCCCGGTCATCATCTACCACCAACACAGATTGTGTATGCATGGTGAAACCTCAAATCGTAAAGCGTAAGACTCTCACGCATTATAGCGTTACTCCGCAAAATACGTTCGCTGCGCTCAGTACAAGCTTGCGCCCTGTGCGTTAATTTTTGCACCACCGAGCACACGGAGGGCACAGAGCAAAAGAGAAAAACTCTGTGTTCTCTGTGCCCTCTGTGGTGAGTGTTTTTGGTTGTGACTGCGCCACGTTATGTTTTACGCTACTCATAACGCAGCGCCTCAATCGGACGCAGCCCGGCTGCCTGCCAGGCCGGATAGATGCCAA
>JAWOIM010000617.1:0-6568 GCA_046484685.1 Chloroflexota bacterium
AGCCCTGAACGGCAGCGGCCAGATTTTACTGCTGCGTCATGTATTTCATCCGGCTGCTCCCTGGGGGCTGCCGGGCGGTTGGTTGAACCGACGCGAAACACCGGCCGCCGGAGCGCTGCGTGAATTATATGAAGAAACGGGCCTGACGGCGCGTTTAGGCCCTGTGGTACACGTAGACGGGGAAACAAAACCTGACCATATCGGTATTGCCTACCTGGGCTATATCAATCAGCCCACGATTATGAAACTGAGTCCGGAAATTATAGAAGCAGCCTGGTTTGACCGTACCCAACTCCCTACTTCCTTGTATCCTTTTGTGCAGCAGGCTATCCAGGCCGCCTTACAAGTTAACGATATATCATGAACAGAACTGCAACCCCCGGTATAGGACAATGGCTGACCGTTACCATTATGGTGACTTCAGCCCTCTTTCTATTGTATCAACTGTATAATTTTGCCGGTTCACGGACCAACTTTCCGGCCGGTCTGTCTATTGGTGGCGTCAACGTGGGTGGCTTGAATCGTGAAGAGGCCAGCGAAGTGTTAACCAACCGCTACCTTCGTTCCCCCATTACTATTTATCATGGGGAACAATCCTTTGAGCTAAACCCAACGGATGCCGAGTTTCAACTTGATCTGGATACCATGTTGAGTGAGGCTGATTTTCAACGTACCCAGCAGGATTTCTGGGCCGGTTTTTGGGGGTATTTGTGGGGTCAACCCATTGAAATTGAATCGGTTCCCCTGTCTGCCAACTATAGTGAAGCGGCGCTGGCCCGAGAGTTAGAACGCATTGGGTCATGGATGGACCGGCCGGCACAGCCACCCCAGCCGGTGCCCGGCAGCCTCAGCTTTCAATATGGTGTGTCCGGTACCAAAACCAACATTACGGCCAGTTTTGAAGATGTCGAGGCGGCCCTGTTTCGGCCTAACCGGCGCGAAGCTCACCTGGTAATTGAGCCTAATCAGCCTACGCGCCCCGATATCAATCTGCTTTCTCGCCTGCTGGTCAATCATTTGCAAGATTACGAACAGTTGACCGGAACGGTAACCAGCGTTTTTATTCTCGATCTGAATACAGGTAAAGAGGTGGCTATCAATGCCACTGTGGCCATGTCGGGCCTCGATTTGCTAAAAGTACCCATTGTGCTGGAAACTTTTCGTATCCTGGACCGTGCGCCAACGCTAACCCAGCAGCGGCTCATCTCCGATACATTGATTGTGCAGCCGGAACATGACAGTGCCAACGACTTGCTGCGCCTCATTGCCGGCCAGGATGATCCTTACCAGGGTGCACAGATGGTTACAGAAACGATACAGCGGCTGGGTCTCTATAATACATTTATGTTAACGCCGTATGATGAGCCAATGCGGGCCGGCCAGCGCACCCCAGAAACGTCGGCCAATTCTGCCGAAGGGCTGCGAACACGCCCCGCGCCACACATGCAAACCACAGCCGAAGATATGGGCATGTTGCTGTCGATGCTCTACTATTGCGCTCAAGGGCAGGGTGGCACGCTGCTGGCTGCTTTTGGTGACACCCTGACCGTCGAAGAGTGCCGCCAAATGGTTGAATTTATGAGCCGCAACCAGATTGGCAGCTTGCTTGAGGATGGCGTGCCTCCCGGTACGCGGGTGGCGCATCGCCACGGCTGGATTGGGGATACCCACGCCGATGCCGGTATCGTCTATTCTCCCGGCGGCAACTATATTATTGTGGCTATTCTCTATAAACAAGATTGGCTGGAGTGGGAAGTCAGTTCACCCCTCCTGGCTGAAATTTCGCGGGCCGCTTACAACTTCTTCAATTTTGACAATCCTTACCTGGGCGACGCCCGCGTGACAAATTGAGACAGTGTGTAGTGCGTAGATGATTCGCATAAGCTGCTACGCACTACGAACCACGCACCACGCACTACGAACCGTATGTTACAAGCACTGCAACGTTTACTCATTATGACGCTCCTGGTAACGGGTGGTCTTTACCTGGCCTACCAGGGACTTCTCTATGTCCAGAACCAGGATCGGCTGCCGCCGGGAACGGCCGTTGCCGGGGTCAATGTGAGTGGCTTGACGTTGGCGGAGGCGGAAGAGCGATTAACGGCCGTTTATAATGCCCCTGTTCGTCTTCATCATCGTTACGAAACGATAGATGTCTTGCCGGCCGATGTCGATTTTCAGCTGGACATGGACACCATGCTGCAAGAACTGGTCGAACAGCAGGTGGAGCGGGAACCGTGGCAGGGATTTATTGAACATGTGGTGGGCCAATCGCTGACACCGGTACAGGTGGAACTGCGGGCCAGCCACAGCCGTGAAGCCGCCGCCGATCGCCTGTACCGCATCAGCCGCGTCCTGGATGACCCGCCCCAGCCTCCGACCATTTCTCTGGATACAGACACTTTTTCGGTTGGCTCAGACGGCTATGTGACCGACCTGGAAGCCAGTTTGCCCCTGCTTGAAGCCGCTTTATACCGGCCTGCCCAGCGACAGGCTGACCTGATTATTGTGGATATGGATCAACCTGAACTGGATATGGCCGCTTTGGAAGCATCGCTGCAAAAAATAACAGAGGGCTTTGGCGGCATCGTCAGCGCCTTTGTGATCGACCTGGAAACGGGGGAAGAGTTGAGTATAAACGGGGATGTGGCCATATCGGGCCTGAGCATTTTGAAAATCCCCATTTTTATTGAAACATACCGGGCCTTAACCGGTGAGCCAAATGAAACGGTGCAGCGCTGGCTGTATGAAACGGCCGTTCAATCCAGTAACTTTGGGGCCAACAATCTGCTGCATGTGATTGCCGGGGAAAACAACACCTACCAGGGTGCCCACATTTTCACCGAACAGATGCGTCAGTTGGGCATGGTCAATACCTTCATGGCCATTCCTTATGATGCCCCGGTTGTGCAGACCCGCCCCAGCACCTTTGTCACCCCGGCCAATTCTGATCCCAATTCACCCACCCGCCCCGATCCCGCCCGCCAGACCACCGCCGAAGAGATGGGCACCATGCTGTCTATGCTCTACTATTGCGCTCAGGGAACCGGGGGGCTGTTAGCTGTTTACAATGGCCAGATCAGCCCGGCCGACTGCCAGGCCATCATCGACCTGATGATTCTGAACATTGAAGGCAACCTGATTCGCTTTGGCGTGCCGGCCGATGTACCCGTTTCCCACAAACATGGCTGGGACGGCACAACCTATGGCGATGCGGGCATTGTATTGTCGCCGGGCGGCCATTATGTGCTGGTCTACTACGTCACCCAAAATACGGGCTGGCTGTCGGCCGAAATCAGCTTCCCCCTCATGTGGGAGATGTCGCGGGTGGTTTATAATTATTTTAACCCCGACGCCCCCTATTTGGAAGATGCCTGGGCGCGGGCCGAACGGGAAGCGCTCTGGCGCGGTGTGCGGGCTACCGCTGTGGCCCTGGACAATAATTTATCTGTTTTGGACCGACGGCAGGGAACGGCCGTTAACACCAACCCAATCGAGGAATCGGATGCAGAAGAAGAAACCCCTTCAGATGCAAAACCTTAAGCGTGAAACGTGATACGTGATGCGTAAAATCCTCACGTATCACGCTTCACGCATCACGTTGTAATAGTCGCCAATTAATCAGAAAGGAGGTCTCCATGGAATACAGACGACTCGGACGCACCGGGCTAAAGGTATCCACCATTTGCCTGGGGACGATGCAGTTTGGCTGGTCGGCCGATGAAGCCACCAGTCACCAGATTATGAGCAAAGCAGTCGAACTGGGCTGCAACTTTTTCGATACGGCCGATATCTACTCCCGTTGGGTTGAAGGCAACGACGGCGGCGTCAGCGAAACCATTATTGGCACCTGGCTCCAATCCGGCGTGGTGGCGCGGGACCAGATCATTATCGCCACCAAAGTGCGTGGCCCAATGGGGAATGGCCCCAACGACAAGGGACTTTCTCGCCATCACATTCTCACCGAAGTGGAAAAGAGCCTGGAGCGGCTGCAAACCGATTACATCGATCTCTACCAGACCCATTTCCCCGATGAAGAAACGCCGCTGGACGAAACGTTGACCACGCTCAACGATCTGGTGCGTTCCGGCATGGTGCGCTATATCGGCTGCTCCAATTACCCCGCCTGGCTGCTGGCCAAATCCCTTTGGGTGAGCGACGTGCGGAATTTGGCCCGTTATGACAGTTTGCAGCCCCATTACAGCTATGTCCACCGGGCCGAGTTTGAGCGGGAATTGCAGCCCCTTTGCCTGGATCAGGGCATTGGCGTGATCCCCTACAGCCCGCTGTCCGGCGGCTTCCTGACCGGCAAATATCGCCGTGACGACCCGCTGCCCGAAAGCGACCGGGCCAAAGGGATCAAGGAGCGCTACTTCAACGACACCGGCTTTTCGGCCGTGGAAAAATTGGAAGAAGTGGCCCAAGCCCATGAAGCCACCATTGCCCAAACTGCCATCGGCTGGGTGCTGGCCAATCCGGCCGTGACCTCGGCCATTATTGGCGCCAACTCCATCGATCAACTCACCGACACCGCCAAAGGGGCGTCTATCACCCTCTCCGCTGAGGAGAAGGAAGAGATGGATGGGGTGACGGCTTGGAAGTGAGAAGTAAGAAGTAAGAAGTAGGAAGTGAGTTGGTTTCTACTTCTTACTTTCCACTTTCCACTTCTCACTTTTCTCTTTTCACCATTATGACCCAACTCTTATTCACCACCAACCCCGGCCTCGAAGATGTGGCGGGGGCTGAATTTGAGGAGCGCACGGCGCGGGCGGGGCTGGGCGAAACGGCCGTTACCCTCAAACCGTTCGACCTGGATGGCCAGGTGACGGTAGACAATGCCGCTCCCTTGGCCGACCTCTGGCCACTGGCGCAGCAGATGCGCTCTATCTACCACGTCATTCGTCCCCTGCATGTTTTTGATCTGCCCGATGCTGAGCCGCTGGCCCACATTCGGCGGGTGGTAGGGGAGTTGGAAATTGTAGAGATGGAAACGGCCGGCTCTTTCCGCGTCACCGGCAACCGCACCGGCGAGCATCCCTTCACCAGCGTGGATGTGCAGCGGGTGGCCGGGGCGGCCCTGGTGGAGAAATATGGTACGGCCGTTGATCTGACCGGTTACGATACCGACGTGCGCGTTGATGTGGTCCATGATCGCTGCTGGGTAGGCGTCCAGTTAACCCGCACCCGCCTCAGTAAACGGCAGGCGCGGGTCTATACACCGATGGCTGCTCTCAAAACGGTGGTGGCCTATGCCATGCTTCGTTTTGCCCGGCTGGAGGCAGGGACGGGTGGCCTGCTCGACCCCTTTTGTGGCTCCGGCACCATTTTGATTGAGGCCGCCCAAACGTTTCCCGACCTGCCCCTTTACGGCAGCGATGCCTTTGCCAAACCGGTGCAGGGCACGGCCGATAATTTGGCGGCAATGGGCCTGACGGAGCAGGTGGCGTTGATCCAGGCCGACGCCCGTGATCTGCGCCATCATTATGAGCCGGGCAGTATGCGGGCCATTGTTACCAATCCCCCCTTTGGTGTGCGCCTGGGGCGGCGGGCCGACTTTCGCCATCTCTACAGCAACTTTTTGCAGGGTTCCCACCGACTTTTGGAGCCGGGCGGCCGGCTGGTGGTTCTAGTGGGGCGGCGGCGGGCCTTCAACTATGTTTTGGACAAGGTGGGCGGTTTCCACCTGGCCCATGTGCGCGTCATTGACACCGGTGGTATTTACCCGGCTATCTTTGTTCTGGAGCGGCGGCAGCGGGGAACGTGAAGCGTGATGCGTGAAACGTGATGCGTGATGCGTGAGGGGATGGAATGTGGAGAGTTACGTAAGAGAGAGGGCTTTGTGCTGCTTGCGGCCGCTGGAATACCGATGCTAAGAAAAAGAAGCGTACCTCGCCGCTCTGCCACTCTGCCGCTGCGCCGCTGCGTCCTTGTTTTTTGTGCCCTTTTATTCGTCGCTTGTGGGCAGACAACGGCCGTTCCTACTACCCTCCCACTGGCCCAACTGCCGACTGAGACGGCCACGCCCCTGCCCACGGCCGAGCCTCTGCCCACGGCCGAGCCATCAGCCACGCTTGTGCCCACTTTTACTCCCCTGGCCACGCATACACCAACGCCAACTGCCACCCCCACGGCCACAGGCACACCCACACAGACGCCCACACCCACTATGACGCCTACGCCGAGCAACACCCCGTACCCCACGTTGGTGATGACGCCGGCAACGGCCGTTCCTACTCCCGTCGATCCCTTTACCACGACCGCCCGCATCACCAACATCCTGCTGTTGGGCAACGATGCCCCCTTTGCCCAGGGTGGCCGCACCGACACCATGATCCTTGTTTCCCTCAACCGGGACACCAACACCGCCAGCCTGCTTTCCATTCCTCGCGACCTCTACGTCTACATCCCCGGTTGGCGCATGAACCGGATCAACACTGCCTTCCCGCGCGGTTATGGCATGGAGTATCCTGGCGGCGGTTTTGGCCTCATTAAAGACACCATTCGCTACAATTTTGGGCTGGAAGTAGACCATTACGTCCGTATCGGTTTTGATGGTTTTCAAGAAGCG
>JAWOIM010000202.1:0-2692 GCA_046484685.1 Chloroflexota bacterium
TCGGGTCGGGCGACCACAATGACACAGCGAAAGCGGGCAGTGCGCTCATCCCAGGGGAGACCAAGCAGTTCGCTGAGCAGCTTTTGGTAGCGCTGGGCATGGGTCAGCCCTTCGCCGCCATAACGAGCGGTTTGCACACCGGGACGGCCGTTTAGCCCATCCACTTCCAGCCCTGAATCATCGGCCAGGGTAATCAGACCTGATTCGGCCGCGTAGCCCCGTGCTTTTAGGACCGCATTCTCATAAAATGTGGTGCCTGTCTCCGCGACATCCAGCGTAATGCCCAGATCGGCCAACCCCAGCCAGGCCAGATTCAGGTCGGCCAGCAGGGTGGCAAACTCCTGTACCTTACCCGGATTATGGGTGGCCACTAAAAATTGTTGTGTCATAATTCCTCCAGGTTTGCAAGGGGCAAGGGGCAGGGTATGCTTAGCCCACCCCCGCTACTTTAGAAAAGAGCGTCACGTTACCCGTTTAACCTTGCCTATGTTATACTCCCCTACTTGATACGACAAAATAAAAGGTGGCGAGTTGCAAATGGCAATTAATTTACCTGCCCCTTACAACCCGCCACAAACTGTAGGGAACCAGTATGACAAGCTCAGACGAACCCATTAAAAAGCGACCTTCACGCCTGCGCTTTAACGTAGGCTATCTGCTTGAGGCGATCCGGGGCACAACTCGTGTTATCGAGCTGGATTATCCTGCCATTCAAGTAACATCTGACGTAACCCTGTCGCCTTTGCAAGGACAGATTACCTTTACCCGAACGTCCGAAGGCATTTACGTGTCGGGTGACCTGCACAGCAGCGTGCCGGCCCACTGCGTGCGCTGTTTAGAAGCGGCGGATGTTTCCATCTCATTCGACTTCGACGACATATTTTACTACCCATTTTATACGGCTCCAGAAGGGGAGATGGCCGTGAGAGAAAGCGGCATTATTGACCTGGCCCCCCTGGTGCGTGAATTAAGCCTGATTGCCGTGCCCATGCAGCCCCTTTGCCGGCCGGATTGTCAGGGTTTGTGTATGGAATGTGGCCAAAATCTGAACGAGACTGATTGTGGTTGTGAAGTAGACGACATTGATCCGCGGCTGGCCAAGCTGCAGGAATTATTATAAGCGTAGTGCGTAGTGCGTAGCAGCAATTCCTTACGCACTACGTATTACGCACTATTTCAAGTGAGTTTATGTTTTACGACAAAACAAAAATCTATGTAAAAAGTGGTGACGGCGGCGACGGGATGATCAGCTTCCGGCGTGAGGCGCATGTCCCTTTAGGCGGCCCTGACGGGGGCGACGGCGGGCATGGCGGCGATGTGGTTTTCTACACAGAGCACAACATGAACAGCCTGGTCCGCTACCGGCGCAACGTTCATCACAAAGCGGAGAATGGGGTACACGGCCGTACCAAAAACCAAACCGGAGCCAGGGGCGAAGCAGTGCGCCTGCCGGTTCCCGTAGGCACCGTGATTCGTGATGCCGAAACGGACGAACTGCTGGCCGACCTGACCGAAGAAGGGCAAGAAGCCATCATTCTCAGCGGCGGGCGTGGCGGGCGAGGCAATGCCCGTTTTGCCAACAGCGTCAACCAGGCTCCACGCATTGCCGACCGGGGCGAGCCGGGCGAAGCGCTGTGGCTCAATCTGGAGCTAAAGCTGATTGCCGACGTGGGCATTGTCGGTGTGCCCAACGCGGGCAAATCGACGCTGCTGTCCGTGGTGAGCAATGCCGATCCCAAAGTAGCCAACTATCCCTTCACCACCCTCCAGCCCAACCTGGGCGTGGCGGCTCTGGATGATTATGAAACGATGATCCTGGCCGACATTCCCGGCTTGATTGAAGGGGCAGCCGAAGGGGTAGGACTGGGGCATGATTTTTTACGCCACATTGAGCGCACCCGCGTTTTGATCCATCTGCTGGATGGGGCTGCGGCCGAACCATTGGAAGATTGGGCCATGATCAATCAGGAGCTGGCTCTGTATGATGTCTCGCTGGAAAAGAAGCCGCAGCTTGTGGTCTTGAACAAGATGGATTTGCCCGACGCCGTGGCCTGGGAACCGATTCTGGCCGAAGAGATTGGCAAGCGGGGCTATCCCTTTTTGGCCATTTCGGCCGTGACGGGACAGGGCGTGCGTGACATGCTCTACCGGGTGAAACAGATGCTGGATGAAGTGCCGGAAGAAGAGGCGATGGAGCGTGATTTGGTGGTTATTAAAGCCAAGGCCGATCCCGAGGCATTCACCATTGAGCGCGAGGCCGACGGCTGGCGCGTTCACGGCCAGAAAATTGAGCGCATTGCCACCACCACCTACTTTGAATTTGAGCCAACCCTCAACCGCTTCCAGCGTATTTTGGAAAGTATGGGCATTACAGCCGCTCTGCGCCAGGCCGGCATAGAGGAAGGGGATATGGTTTATATCGGAGATGAGGAATTGGAGTGGGCGGAGTAGGGTCAGTAATCAGTAAGCAGTAAGCAGTAAGCAGTGAAAAGTTAGAAGTGAACACTGAATATTGAACATGACACACTCATGAGTAAGCAACGAATCGGACTGTTGGGGGGTACGTTTGATCCGCCGCATGGGGGGCATATGTGGCTGGCCGAAGCGGCGCAGGCGCAGTTGGGGCTGGCGCGGGTGTTGTTTTTACCGGTGGGTGAGCCGGTGCATAAGGAAGGAGAGATTACGGCCGGTT
>JAWOIM010000690.1:0-4754 GCA_046484685.1 Chloroflexota bacterium
GGGCAGCAGGGCCGGCAGTTTGCCTTTTGCCCATTTGGCGGGGTCGTTGTTCAGGTACCAGCTTTCATGCCAATCCAACAGGTACTGGAAGGCACCCAGCAGGAAGGAACCGGAACCACAAGCCGGGTCGAGGACTTTGTCATTTGGGCCATGATCTGCAGCAGGACACAGGGGTCATGAGGGGCGGTGCTGTTAAGTTCGGCCGTGATGGCCAGCACCGCCCGCCCACAAATAACGGCTTTACCCTGTGACGCCAGCAGCAGCGTCACAATGATAAAAGCCAATCCTATGCGTAACAGCCAGTTATTAACCATTCAACAATTCAACAATTCACGAATTAATTATTATAAACGCCCCCTTACCCTTACCCAAGGGGCGTGCCTACGCCACCATTGCACGTTGCGCCGCGCTCTATTGTCTGGGGCCCCAGGCGATAGCGCTCAATAAAGCGGGGAATACGATTGTCACTGGCCGATTCTACCGTCACTTGTAACCCCCAGGCGGTGAGAGCAATGGGCGCATCCTGGTCGGGATAGGGACTAAGCAAGATAAACGTCTGGCCACGCACCATGCTTTGCAGTTGGTTCACCTGATTTTCAGGCAAATCGGGATGGTAGGTGATCCAGATGGCGCCATGCTCCATGGAGTGGATAGCATGTTCGGGCAAGACAGGCTCATCATAAATGCCACATGTTTGCCAGGTATCGTTGTGGATACCACCGGCCGGAGGCAACCCACCAAATTCATAACGCTGGCTGTTATCATGGCCTATGGCTAGGCCGGGGTGCATCACCAGCCCATCCAGCGGCTGGGGGCCACGTATATTCAAATAAAGTATATAGATAAGCGCAAGGATGCCAATAACGACGGCGGCTATCAATACATAATTGCGTGTGGTTTTGTCTTGAACAAAATCGTTGGGGTTTGTTCGCTTCACTGCTCGACGCATGTTTCTTCTCCTACGAAAATAGACCATGGACGACGGCCCCTGATCAAGTCAGGGGTAGACGATGAATTTTCATTCATCATGGTGTGCCGCGGCGCGTGGTGTCTCTTTCGAAAATAGACGGCAGACGATGTTCATAATAACGCGCTGCCGCTGGTTACTGACTACTGACTACTGACTACTGACTACCCAAGCGGCCGACCTATGCCGCCGCTACAACTGGCTCCTTGCTCTGGGCCACGGGCATTGCGGTAGCGACGAATGAACTGGTCAATACGCTCATCGTCAGTGGATTCAACCGTCAATTGTATATCCCAAACGGACAGGGCAATGGGGCTGGATTGCTCCGGGTAGGGGCTTAACAACAGGGATCCCTGACCCCGCACCTTATCTTGCAAAGCGGCTATTTGCTCTGCGGGCAGATCGGGATGGTAGGTAATCCAGACGGCCCCATGCTCCATCGAGTGGATGGCGTAGCCGGGATCAACCGGGGTTTCATAAATGCCACAATTTTGCCAGTTGCCATAGTGGGGGCCCCCCAGAGGCGGCAGGCCGCCTTCCGGGAATTCCAGGTCGGTGGTGTGTACACCGGCAGGCGGTGATTCAATAAATATAGCACCGGCCACGTCCGGCTCTAACAGCCGCACGATAAGCAGGCCCAAAAAGGCCAGGCCAATAACGGTGACGGGCAGCCAGATGCGCAGCATTCGCATCCGCTTTTCCCGCTCAACTTGCTCCTTTCGCTGCTCTTTCCGGCTCAATCTCTGCTTCTTTGCCACTTTCTCTTCTCCCAAGGTCATCACGGTCAATGAATTTTAGTAAGCGTTCAGCCTCTCTCTGAACGCTTACTGATTATGCCGCGATTGGGGAGAACTGACAAAAAGAACGGCCGTATTTTTAATCAACCATAATCTTTTCCCAGCCGCTTCGCTCCGGCAACAGCTTCCAGACGTTGCCGTCGGCGGCGCGGACGTAGAGGGTCGTATACTTAAGGGCAGCGTCATATTGAACGGCCGTCACCAAAAAATCACCTCTTTACCAATTACCCCTACTGCTGTTAAAATAGATCATTATGATTAAAAAACTTCTGCTTCCCCTTTGTGTCCTGGCCGTCATCTTGCTCTTCACTGCCCTGTTGGCCACCAATTTGCCTACCGGTCTCCCTTTCACTCAGACTGTAAGCGGTAAAGGCACGGCCCTGCCCCTGGCCGATATGAGCAACCCGCAGCGACAGTTGGCCCAGGATCTGGCCCTGGCCGATGCCCGCGTGCTGCACCATACCAGCGGCAGCCGGGCCGAAGTCTTTGGCGTGCGCGATATGATGGGTCAGTTTACGGCTGCCAGTGCAGAATGTGAAACGGCCGTTTGTTACCAGGTCGAAATCTACAACTTTGACCGCAATGCCGCCATTACGGCCATTGTCGACGTCGAAGCGAAGCAGGTACGAGACGTACTCTACCTGGAAAATGCCCAGCCCGGCGTTAACAAACGGCTGGCCGATTTGGCCCGAGAACTGGCCAGTAATCACCCTGACGTGATTGAGGCCCTTGGCTATCGCCCCCATGATGTAGATGTGGCCGGCGTGGGAGGAGGACTGCTAGACACCAACTGTGACGGCCGTCACCTCTGTGTGGCCCTCATTTACCACCAGCCGGAGCGGCTGTTGTGGGCGGTGGTTGACCTGACCCTGGAAGAAGTGGCCGGCGTTACCTGGACTGAGATGCCGCCAGAGTTACCCCAATCTGCCCCCCCCTTCTTGCCCCAAGGCTGCCCCGCGCCCGGCATAGTTGCGCGTGAGGGCTGGTCCCTTTCCTATCAGACCACCGGTATTGATGGCCTGCGTGTCCATACCGTTAGCTACAACGGAATGCCCGTCATCAACAACATCAAATTGGTAGAATGGCATATTGCCTATGCGGGCGGTGGCGGTTTTATCGATATTATTGGCTGTGGCGGCTCCGGCGGTGGCTTCCATATCTACCCCTACGGTGAAACGGAAATAATAGACCTGTTCGATGAAGACGATACTGTGATTGGGTTTGAGGTCGTGCAAGATTTTCGCATGGGCAATTGGGGGGCCAACTGTAACTATCGTTATGACCAGCGCCTTCAATTCTTTGAAGACGGCCGTTTTCGCGTCGTCGGGGGAGCCTACGGCAAAGGCTGCAATACGATTGGCGTTTACCGCCCGGTGGTACGCATCGACATCGCCATCAACGGCTCTGACAACAACAGCTTTGCTACCTGGGACGGCAGCGACTGGTTGACCCACCAGGAAGAGTTCTGGCAGTTGCAAGACGCTCCCTACACAGACGAAGGCTACCGCTGGCAAGTGTACAACGCTGACGGCACAGCCTATTATATTGAACCGGGCCAGGGCCAGTTTGAAGACAGCCCAGAACCGGACAATGCCTACATTTACGTCACCATGCACAAACCGGAAGAAGGGGATACCGACTTACCCGCCATTGGCACCTGCTGTAACAGTGACCACCAGCAGGGACCACACCATTTTGTTGACGGCGACCCCATTGAAAATCAAAACCTGGTCATCTGGTATGTGCCCCAAATGGATAAATATGGAGTCGCCCCTGGTCCGTACACCTGCTGGACCGTCACCGGTGAGCCAAATCCGGAAACGTACCCCTGCTTTAGCGGGCCTATGTTTGTGCCGGTCACCCACAGCCGATTTGACCACAATGGACCGGTTCCGCTTAATCAAACGGCAGTTTTCACCGCCACCTCCACTGGCGTGACGCCTCTCAGCTATGAATGGGACTTTGGCGACGGCATAGGCACATCTACTGACCCCAATCCAACTTATATTTTCACGGACCTGGGTACGTACACCGTGACATTGACCACAACCAGTGCCGTCGGTGAAAGTCACACCACTTCCGAAACGATAGAAGTCCTGTTAGACATGTTAGATGCAACATTTAGATATGACAACCCGCTGCTGGTTGGCGAAACGGCCGTTTTCACGCCAACGATGGATAGTGAGCCAATCAGCTACCTGTGGGATTTTGGTGACGGCATTACCAGTACGTTGATCAGCCCCAGCCACAGCTATGGCGCGGCCGGCAGCTACACCGTCACCCTGACCGTCACCAATGAGGTCAGCCAGACCAGCGCCAGTGCCCTGATCGACGTGGGCCATGTGCGGGCCGACCTGGAGCCGGCCGCCGGGGCCATCCTGGCCTACGATGCCGGCAGCGGCCAGACCATTACGGCCACCTTCGCCGGCGGCAGCGTAACAGAAACGGTGACGCTGCTTTATACAGCGCTGGATTTGTGGCAAACGGCCGTTGTGCCGCCCCACATGCTTTATGCCGGGCACGGCCTGGCCCTCACCGCCTATAGCGACAGCCTGCGCCTGCCTACCCTGCCGCTGGCTGAGCCTTATCACCTTCTCTTTGTCTACGATGAGCCGTTCCCTGACCGGTTTGTGCCCGAGAGTATGCGCTGGTTTTACCCGACCGGAATGCCTGATGATTGGCAGGATGCCGCCGGCATCTGTTCCCCGCCCTCTGACTATGTTTATGAGCCGGAAACAAATCGCTTTAGTCTAGACATATGTGGTTTGAGCCGGCTGGCCCTCGTGGGCGAACCCCAAAACCGGATTTACCTGCCGGCGATCATTCGCTGACGGACGACGGACGATGGACCACGGACGATAGACCGCTGACGGCGGACCATAGACGATGGATCGACTATCGTCCATCGTCTATGGTCTATGGTCTATGGTCTATCGTCTATTCACTGCTTTCGATGTAGGGTAGGTAAGACCAGGGCGTCAGGATCGGAG
>JAWOIM010000207.1:0-4981 GCA_046484685.1 Chloroflexota bacterium
ACCGGCCTAGCAGTTTGTCGGAGATCCCCAATTCGTAGCCGAGGTATCCTTACCTCGCCTCTGGGCAACGCGGTAAGAAACCGCGGCTACAAAGACTTTCCGACAGGTTGTTAGAGCCACGTAAAAGCCTGGCTGAGGGACAAAGGGGCATGGCCTACTTTTGCCGACCGGAGCCACCCAACAGCCGCAAGGCTGAGGAATAGGAAGCGCGTGCCGGTGCAGCCTGGGCCTCTGTTGTTTTCTCATCCGATGGCTGGCTGCTCTTATTGTAAATGGGTAAACTAATCGTAAAGCTTGTGCCCTTGCCCGGCTTACTCTCTACACGAATATCCCCTTTATGTGCCTGAACAATCCAACGGGCAATTGACAAACCAAGACCAGACCCGCCCTGCATCCGGCTGCGGGCCTTATCCGCCCGGTAAAATCGCTCAAAGATGTGGGGCAAATGTTCTGTGGAGATGCCAATCCCGGTATCAGAGACGGTGATAAGTGCCCAATTGCTGTTCTTTTCCAGGCTGATGATCACCTCACCTCCGGCCGGCGTATACTTCAACGAATTATCCACCAAATTCAGCACCAACTGCTTGAGGCGGTCAACATCACCCCATACAGTAACCTGATCCACAACCGACAGTTTCACATCAACCAATTCGGCCAGTCGCTCTACCTGACGATAGACATCAAACAACACATTGTCCAACTCTACCGGCTTTAACTCTAGAGGAATCGCACCACTATCAGCCCGCGCCAGCAGAAGCAAATCTCCTACCAGCCGCGACATACGTTCGATATCATCCTGCATGGCCGTCAGCGAATCAGGATCAGCTTCGCCAAAATGCTGCATCAGGTCAATGTTACCCCGAATAGCAGTCAACGGTGTCCGCAGCTCATGGGAAACATCAGCCAGTAAACGCTGCTGTGTTTGGAACAGGCGCTCCAGCCGCTCTAATGTCTGGTTAAAGGCGCGGGCCATTTCACCCACCTCATCAGGTCGGTGAGCATGGGGAACGCGGCGGCTCAAATCATCGGCACGAGTGATTTGCCGCGCTGTCCGGGCAATGTCTTCCAACGGTCGGAACATGGCCGGCGTGAGCAATACAGCAAACAGCACAGAAACGGCCGCTGCCAGACCACTAAACATCAGGGCTGTAAACAAACTGTTGTTATAATCTTCCAACGTATCCAGCAAACGACCGACCTGCAAATAACCGGCTAACCGGTTTCCCCGGTTATAATCATAAACGGGAATGGTCAACACGCGCAGCAAACTTTGTTCATGATGGACAAAACTAATTTGTTTTTCGCGGAAGGGTAAATTGGAATCCAGTACCTGGTTAAATCTCACGGCCGAACTGGACCTGGTCACTACATGACCACGAGCATCGACAAAAACGATAAATGTTGTTGCCGTTCCTAAATTATCCAGTTCAGGCGGAATACCCACACTACGCAAAACACCGTCCGGCCCTATCATGAAAGAGCTATCAGGCCGCAGCACTTCGGCCGCTACTGCCTCTAAATCAGAATCTATACGAGCCTGAAGCTGCTTTTCTGGCAGCACATACACAATCAAGGCAAATATAGCGAAGGCTGTCGTAAAAATGGTAGTGTAGATAATGAGTAGCTTTTTCTGTATTGACAAAGTGGTGCCCTATTAGCTCACTCTTCGCGTAAGACATAGCCGATACCACGAACAGTGTGGATCAGACGAGACCCTCCTTCTGCTTCTGTCTTTTGCCGCAAATAGCGAACGTATACTTCTATAATGTTACTTTCGCCGCCAAAATCATAGTTCCAAACCGTATCAAAAATTTGCTCTCTTGTCAGCACCTGGCGGGGATGACGCATGAACAACTCTAATAGTTCATATTCTTTGGCTGTTAGATCAAAGATACGGTCATTACGCCGCCCCTGTCGTGTGCCCGTATCCAGCTCCAAATCGGCAAAGCGATAAACCTGGGGCTGTGCGGGCTGTACGCGCCGCAGCAAAGCCCGCACGCGGGCCAACAATTCATCAAAGGCAAACGGTTTAACCAGGTAATCATCAGCCCCTGCATCCAGGCCGGCCACACGATCCTCAATTGCTTCTTTAGCAGTGAGCATCAGAATGGGTACTTCACTGACGGCCCGCAAACGGCGACATACTTCAATGCCATCAATACCGGGCAGCATAATGTCGAGCAGTACCAGGTCGGGCGGATTTTCACGAGCCAGATCCAGGCCGGCATTGCCATCAGCAGCCGCATCAACGCGATACCCTTCAAAACTCAGACCACGTTGTAAAAACTGACGAATACGATCCTCATCTTCAATAATCAAGATTCTTGCTGACATAACTCATCTCCATCATATTCCCTCTGTTGCCAATAGGGATAATTTATTAGGCAATCTCTCATGATTATAGTCGCCCACCCCCACAACGCAATATGCAGATAAATAGAGGTCTGGTTTGAGCTTTTGGCAGATGGTGGATACAATCGGCTGCAATGTCAACAATAATTGACTTCTATCCTTTACACCCTGACATGTAAAACGGCCGTTTTCAGGAGAAAAACAATGGATACCATGCTCGAATCAGGCTTATCAATGTCCCAATGGCTGCAAGAAAGCTATCCACAATTAGAAACATTTTTCTACTATATTAGCGAATTGGGCATCGAAGAATTTTATCTGGCCGTTATTCCTCTAATTTATTGGTGCATCCATAAGCGACTGGGCAAACATTTAGCCTTTGTCTTTCTCATCAGCGTTATGCTCAACGCTATTGGTAAGCATGCGCTGCGTACCCCCCGCCCCTATTGGCTAGACGGCAGCCTGGGACTGGCTGCCGAAGATAGTTATGGCGTGCCCAGCGGACATGCCCAACTGGCAACAACCACGTACCTGTTTGTGGCCGGCTGGATTCAGAAGCGGTGGGTATGGCTCGTGGCCATTGTCATGGTCATCCTGATGGGCATCAGCCGTATCTATCTGGGCGTTCACTTCTGGCACGATACGCTGGCAGGATTTTTAGTAGGGCTGCTGGTGCTGAGCGGATATATCATCTGGCAGCATTACCTGGCTCGCAACTTCAACAAGCAGATTTTGGGCTACCGGCTGATGTTTGCCGTGGCCCTGCCCCTTGGCCTGGCACTCATTTATGGGCTAATACGGCTGCTAATTGGTGACCCGGATATGAGCGCAGCCTGGTCAGCCTATATCCCTGATGCGGAAATAGCCAGTATAGAAGCGGCAGCCACAGGCTTTGGCGCCTTGTTGGGGGCCTGCATTGGCCTGCTGTTGGAATCGAGCCGGGTTCGTTTTCGTGTCGATGGTGCCATTTGGAAACGCGCCCTACGCTATCTGCTTGGCCTGGCTGTAACCTTACTGATCTGGGGCGGGCTGCGAGCCGTTTTCCCCAGCGAGCCGCTCTTGGTAGCCATTCCGCTGCGAGTTGTGCGCTATACGGCTATCCTGCTGTGGGTGGCCTACTACGCACCGATGCTCTTTGTCTGGCTGCGCCTGGCTGAGGCCGAACCGGACCCAGGCATCACCATTGCCATGCGGCAAGAAGAGGGGTAGGTAATCAGTAAACGGCGATCGCCGTTTACTGATTACCTCTTACCGGCCAGGAGCAGTAAGCGTTCGCTGTCTTCGGCAAAGGGGGTCTGGTCATAATTGCCCCAAAGCTGCTCCAGGCGATAAGCAGCCGATTGTAAGGCCATTTCTAATTCATGGGGGTAAAAGTAATGGTAGGCCATCTGGCTAAGGTGCCGCTGAACCCCACCACCGGCGGCGGGGGAAGCGTCAAAAATCCAGGTGACGTGGCAAATTTGAGCTGCGCTGTCGAGGCGCGTGGTGGCGAATTGGAGGATGTGGTCGCCTGTTTGGGGATCGGCGAACTGGTTTTCGAGTGTAAGTTGGGGAGCATCGGCCGTTTCTGCTAAAAAGAAGGGGTTGGCGACGTCAATAAATAAACGGCCGTTTTTCATCAGGTAGGGACGAAGCTGTCGCAGCAAATCGTTTACCTGGTTTAGCGACAGGTGCATCAGCGTATTATAGGCAATGATGACCAGCGCAAACTGCTCGTTGCCGGTGCCGAGGGCTTTATCTAAAGCTGGCAGATCGGCTTTGACCAGGGTGATACGGGCCTTGGTAGCGGCCGTTTCCTCGGCCAACGCCTGGCGACAGCGAGCCAGCATCGCCTCTGAATTATCCACTCCCGTCACTTGATAACCGGCCCGCGCCAGCGGCCGCAGCAGCCGCCCCGTCCCACAGCCCAATTCCAGAATAGGGCCGTCCGCCTGCTGAGCCAGCGCCAACACCAATGGCAAATCGACCGTTAACCGGGCATGAATTAAATCATAATAGCGGGCAATTTGATCATACATGCTCATTAAAGTGAGGCTGCCGCTTTTCGTTAAAAGCGGCCAGAGCCTCACGGTGGTCGGGTGATTGCCATAGGCCGGTAAACAATTCACCTTCCAGATGGCGCAGTTGGTCAGGTGGTAGATGGGTGGCCTGATAGGCCAACTGCTTAAGGGCAGCCAGGGCGGAGTGGGGCAAAACAAGCAGGTCATTGGCCCAGGCGTAAGCAGCCTCGACGACATCCGTTTCGGCCTCTACCAGCCGGTGAATCAGTCCCAGCCGGTGGGCTTCGGCGGCGTCGAACAGGCGCGCCGTCAGCAGCAGGTCGAGCGCAGTGCTGAGACCAAGCAAGGCCACCAGCCGCCCCGTACCACCCCAGCCGGTGGTCAGTCCATTTTTGGCCTGGGCAAAACAAAAGTGGAAACGCCGCCGGGCCAGGCGCAAATCACAGGCAGTCAAGATTTCACAGCCGCCGCCAAAGGCATCGCCGTTGACGGCGGCAATGGTAGGGATGGGCAGTTGGGTCAACTGGTGCAGAGCCTGACCCATCACCCGATTAAGCCGCTCGCCTGCCTCCGCTTCGGGATGCCGGCTCAACTCTTTCAAATCGCCCCCGGCCACAAAGGCCTGCCGG
>JAWOIM010000794.1:0-5241 GCA_046484685.1 Chloroflexota bacterium
AGCGCGAGATGGCCGTAAGCCAGCGCAGCGGTTTTTGGATGAAGTGAACCGGCGACATCAGAATCGTATCCATGCCTGCGTAAACCGTCCCGACGATTCCTCCGACCACACTGCCTTAATTGATGGAGATGATGAGATGAGCCGGATGGCAGCCGAGGGAATAGCCCTGCGTGGGGCTGAAGGACTGGAAATTTTACGCGAAGCATTGCAAGATGAATCGCTGCATGTACGCCGGGCGGCCATTTATGGCCTGCTTATGGCCAACGACAAACAGATTGTCCCCTGGTTAGAGAAGGTGGAAAAAGAGGACAAAGAATGGCTGGTGCGCTCGGCCGCGACAGAAGCGTTGGACACCATGCGCCAGAAACAGAAGATGGCCTGGAACCCGCCTGATTTGAACAAACAGCGTTGGCTGGTCAATTATGCGGCCCACGACGGTCAGATGGTGCCACACGGTGCGGCTGCCTTGCCCTTTTTGGTTCAGGTGCTGGCCGAAGCTACCGATCCGGCTATTCGTATGGCAGCAGCGGCCAATATCAGCCAGATGTCTGCCTATGAGGTGCTGCCTGCCTTAGAAACGGCCGTTCACTATGATAACAAGCAGGTGAGTGAAGCGGCCTTCAGTACACTCTGTACCGTCCGCGGTGCCTACGATTTGTAAGACGTGCCCTACGCACGACACATGATGGACTAACTATGAAACCATTAATTGGAACACCGCTCAAACGCTTTCTGCGCGATTACAAACGGGCCAATCCGCTGCGCCATGATCTGGTGGTACTGCTGCAAAGCATCGAGTATCCGGCCAATGTTGGCTCTATCTTCCGCGCGGCCGATGGGGCCGGTGTGAATGAATTGATTTTGACCGGCATTACGCCCACGCCCCCCCATCCCGTTATTGATAAAGTCGGCCGTTTCAAAAGCCTGCGCCTCCCCTGGCGTTACGAATCAAACCCGGTCAAGGCGATTGCCGGTCTCAAAGCAGATGGCTATCAGATTGTGGCCGTGGAACTGGCCGAGGGAGGGGTGCCCTATCAACAATTTGCCTATGGGCCCAAAACCTGTCTGGTGGTGGGTCACGAGGATCATGGTGTAACCAAAGCCACGCTGGCCGCTTGTGATACGGCCGTTTTCCTACCCATGTACGGCAAAGGACGCTCCCTTAATGTCCACGTAGCCCTCAGCATTGTGCTGTACCATATTAGACATTCTCAATAAACCTGACAGGTCGGCAAGCCTTGCTTGCCGACCTGTCAGGTTTTCTCTGGTGGGAAACCTTATGACCAAACAATCCATTTTAGTTATCGGCTCTGGCGGCCGGGAACACGCCCTGATATGGAAAATTGCCCAGTCGCCGCTGGTCGAGACGATTTACGCCGCGCCGGGCAACGGAGGCACGGCCGAATTGGCCACCAATCTGCCCATCCCTGCCGCTGATATTGAGGGATTGCTCGCTTTTGCCACAGCACAGCAGATTGCCCTGACTGTTGTGGGTCCGGAAGACCCGTTGGCAGCCGGGATTGTGGACCGCTTTCGCGCAGTCGGACTGGCCGCGTTTGGCCCCTCCCAGGCGGCAACCCGCTTAGAAGCGTCTAAAGCATTTGCCAAGCAGTTTATGACTGAGGTGGGTATGCCTACGGCCGCTTATGGCAGCTTTACTGACTTTAAAACGGCCGTGGCCTACGTGCGCCGCCAGTCCGGCGGGCTGGTGGTTAAAGCCAGCGGCCTGGCCGCCGGCAAAGGGGTCATCGTCTGTGATAACGTCGACCAGGCCGAAGCCGCCCTAAGCGAAATCATGCTCGACCAGGCGTTTGGCGCGGCCGGGCAAGAAGTGGTCATCGAAGAGCGACTGGCGGGGCCGGAACTGTCGCTGCTGGCCTTCAGCGACGGCCGTACTGTTGTCCCCATGCTGCCCGCTCGTGACCACAAGCGAGCCTTTGACGGGGACCAGGGGCCAAACACCGGCGGTATGGGGGCCTTTGCCCCGCCGCCTGATGTGGATGAAGCTCTGATAGAAAAGATGACGCACACAGTGTTAGAAACGGCCGTGGCCGGTATGGCCGAACGGGGCGTGCCCTATGTGGGCGTCCTCTACGCCGGGCTGATGCTGACCGCGGCCGGGCCCAAGGTGTTGGAATTTAACTGCCGCTTTGGCGACCCGGAAACGCAGGTGATTTTGCCTCTGTTAGAAAGCGATCTGGTAGAGATTATGTGGGCCTGTATCGAAGGCCGTTTACAGCCCAACCTGATCCGGCGCCGGCCGGGAGCCTGCGCCACTGTCGTCATGGCCGCGCCCGGCTATCCCGGTCGCTATCCGCAGGGGCTGCCCATCAGCGGCCTGGATGCGGCCCAGGCTCTGGATGATCTGCTTGTGTTTCAGGCCGGTACGGCCGTTAGCGCGGAGGGTCAACTGGTGAGCAACGGCGGCCGTGTGTTAGCCGTTAGCGGGCTGGGGGATGATCTGGAAACGGCCGTTAACCGCGCCTACGAGGGTGTGGCCCAAATCCGGTTTGACCAGGCCCATTATCGGACTGATATTGGACGCGACCAATCATGACCTGGTTTGGGCCAGCCAGGTTGCTATTTCCGGGCGTAATTCCGGTGGGGGTACGGGCTGTGTGTAATCAATACGCCAGCTATAACTACTGTTGGCATAAACAGTGGCCGTAATTGCATTCAACTGAATGAAAACGTAACGCAGGTTGCCAACCTGCTGCTTTTCCAGGTTAACAACCTGGGTTACATTTACCGAGGAGACCGCTATGACTGAAAAGACCGCCTACGCTCAGGCGGGTGTGGATATTGCTGCTGCCCAACGGGCCACGGAACTGATGAAAACGGCCGTTCAAGCCACTTTTGGCCCCGAAGTATTGTCTGATGTGGGCAACTTTGGTGGTTTATACGATGCCTCCCTTTTACAGCAGCTTGAGCAGCCTGTCCTGGTCGCCTCCACCGATGGCGTGGGCACCAAAACGAAAGTGGCCGCTGCCCTCAACCAATGGCACAGCATTGGCTATGACATTGTCAACCACTGCCTCAACGACATTTTGGTACAGGGTGCTCGCCCCCTCTTCTTCCTCGACTATGTGGCTACGTCCCGCCTGGACGCCGGGCAAATTGCCCAAATTGTAACCGGCGTGGCCAATGCTTGCCGTGAGGCCGGCTGTGCTTTGTTGGGCGGTGAAACGGCCGAAATGCCCGGTGTTTATGAGCCGGGTGCCATAGACCTGGTGGGTACCATAGTCGGCATCGTAGAGCGAAAACGATTGATCGACGGCCGGCGCATTGAGCCAGGTGACTTGATTTTAGGGTTGCCCTCATCAGGGCTGCACACCAACGGCTATTCGCTAGCTCGCCGCGTGCTGGCCGACCTCAACTGGCACGATCCCCGGCCCGATTTGAACGGCCAATCAGTGGGCCAAGCCTTGTTAGCCCCCCACCGGGCTTACCGGGCGCAGGTGGAAGCTTTGTGGCAGGCCGGGGTAGATATTCGTGGCCTGGCCCATATTACCGGTGGGGGATTGGTTGATAACCCGCCGCGTATTTTTCCAGAGGGGGTAACGGCCGTTTTGCACCGAGGCCGCTGGCCCGAACCGGCCATATTCCGCTTAATCCAGGAAACAGGTAAAATCAGCTCGACAGAAATGTGTCACGTTTTTAATATGGGGCTGGGAATGCTCGTTATGATTCCCCCGGCGCATTTTGCCCAGGCCCGGCAAGCTCTGGGTGACGATCTGTTTGTCGTCGGTGAAATGATCGCCGGCGGTGGCCCTGTTACCATTATGGACGATTGACCACGGACCACGGACCATGGACCACGGACCATGGACCATGGACGATTGACCACGGATCATAGCCCATCGGCTACCCCTGATCTATTCAGGGGCCGTCGTCCATCGTCTATCGTCCGCCGTCCATATTCGAAGGAGTGACTTATGAACGAGTCTGTTACCGCCCGGCCGCGAATCGTTGTCATGATTTCGGGGTCGGGCACAAATTTACAGGCGTTGATTAACGCCTGTAGGCAGGGCGAATTGGCTGCCGAGATTGTGGCCGTCATTTCTAACCGCAAAGATGCGTTTGGCCTGCAGCGGGCTGCCCAGGCCGACATTGAAACGCTCTACTTCCCTCTCAAGCCTTACACGGAGCAAGGGTTGAGTCGGGAAGCCTACGATGCGGATCTGGCCGCTCGCGTGGCCGATTTCAGGCCGGATTTAATCGTCCTGGCCGGCTGGATGCACGTCCTCAGCCCTGACTTCTTAAGTCACTTTTCTGATGTCATTAACCTCCATCCGGCTCTGCCCGGCCAGTTTCCCGGTGTGAACGCTATTGAGCGCACCTATGAGGCTTACCAAGAAGGGGAAGTTGAACATGGCGGTGTGATGGTCCATTATGTGGTGCCGGAGGTGGACGCCGGACCGGTCATCGCCGAAGCGGTTGTACCCCTCAAAGCAGAAGATTCACTGGACACCTTCACTGCCCGCCTGCACGGGGTGGAGCATGAGCTGATTGTCAGGGCCACGAGGCAGGTTTTGGAGGGTGAGAAGTAAGAAGTAAGAAGTAATCAGTACTTTTCACTTTCTACTTTCCACTTTTTACTAAATACTGGTTACCGTTTACGCGCCACAATCAGCCCATCACGAATGGGGACCAGGGTGGCAATCCAGTTATCGCTGCCGGTGATGCGGCGGGTGAATTCGCGGATGCCCTCGGTGGCTTCACCGATGTCGCTCTCGTCAAAGATACGGCCGCTCCAGATCATATTGTCGATAATCAGCAGGCCGCCGGAGCGCAGTTTGGCCTCAATCACGGGCAGGGAGTCGGGGTAGCCTTCCTTATTAATGTCGTTGAAAATCAGGTCGAAGGGGCCTTCGCTTTCTTTGAGGGCGGCCACTGCTTCACTGACCCGGTACTGCACCAAATGGTCCAGATTCAGGTCGGCCAGATAGGTGCGGGCCTGTTGGGACAGCTCCTCATCCCAGACGGTATGGAACACTTCACCACCACCGTTTTCGGCAGCAGCCCGGGCAAACCAGTAGGTGGAGTAGCCATAGCCGGAGCCAAGCTCAAAGATACGTTTGGCGTTCAAAAGCCGGGCCTGTTGGTAACAGAAGTAACCGGCCGCCGGCCCGATGATGGGAAAGTCGTGTTCGGCGGCGTAGGCTTCCATCTGTTGCACAACAGACGGCCGTTCCGGGACCAGACTGTTGAGATATTCTTCTAATTGTTCATTTCGCATAA
>JAWOIM010000046.1:0-16137 GCA_046484685.1 Chloroflexota bacterium
CTGCGTTAAAATTTTTAACCGTGGCCGTTTCCTATCGTGGTACGCGGGATGCAGACCTGTACCCGTGTTCCCTTGCCCGCTTCGGAAACAATACGGCTGGTGCCGCCCAACAGGGTGGCACGCTCTTGAATACCGCGCAGGCCCCAGCCGCCGCCTACGCTGCTGCCTTCTTGCAACGGAGCCGGGTCAAAGCCCCGGCCATCATCGGCCACCACCAGACAAACGCGCCGGGTCAAAAAGCGGAGGCGGATGTGTGCCTCCCGGCTCTGGGCATGTTTGGCCACATTGGTCAGCGCTTCTTGGGCAATGCGAAACAAAGCCGTTTCGTAGTCGGCCGGCAGCCGGGTGCGCTGGCCCAACACCTCACAGGTGATGCTAATCCCATAATGGCGCTCAAAATTTTGAATATACCATTCCAAAGCCGGAACCAACCCCAGATCATCTAGTTGTGAGGGGCGTAAATCGGCAATAATCTTGCGCAGTTCCTTCAAAGCACTGGTGCCATAATCTTCTAATACCTGAATTTGGCTGCCCAGATCGGGGACACGTTCGGCCAGTATCTTATTGACACCGTGCAAACCGAGGGCAATGGCCGTTAATGATTGACCGGTGGCGTCATGAAGTTCACGGGCAATGCGCTGCCGCTCCGCTTCTTGGGCCATGACCACCTGGTGCAAAATTTCGCGGCTGGCTTCCCGTTCGGCCCGCATCATGGCGGCCTGGGCTGCCAGTTGGGCCTCATTGGCCGCTTCTAGACGCTGCAAATTTTCCAGTTCAAAGGCGTTCAAGGCCCGCAGCATGAAAAAAGCCAGAATGGCAGCCATCATTGCCCGAAATAACTGGACCGGAATGCCAAACCAGTCCAGAAAGAGGGCGCTGTTGATAAGGGTTGAAGGGAAGATAGCGGTCTGACGCACAAAAAGTTGGCCAACGGCCCCATAGAGCAAGAGTGCCGTGGCACACCACACCAGGTCACGACCAAATTGAGGCATCTGGTGTTCACGAAAAGTGCGCTGTTGGGCCATGAGTGCCCCGGCGGCCAGCAACGCACCCGGTATGCCTAACAAATAACGGCCCAACACATCGGCCAGACCAAACATTTCTAACAAGGGGGAGGGCCGGCTCAGGTAAACAAGCAGCAAACTGACCAGCCATACGCCGACCAGTCCGGCCGCTGCCAGGGCGGCGTAGCGGCGAGATTTTTCTTGAGGAAGCAGCAGCAAAATGGCAAATAGGGTCAACATGACAAAGGAGGTGATGAGCGTCCCTAACCGCACTGCTTCTTCAAATATGCCGGGTGTATGGCCGCCGAGCGTTGCCGCTATCCGTTGGAACATTTCGAACCACTCGTGGCCGCCGTGAATGAGGCCAAAGAGGGCTAACGGCCGTATGGCCCGCACAAAGCGAAACTCTGACACACGCCGGCTGGCCAGCCACAGCGCCAGCCCCAATGTGTAGAAGGCCAGGCCATAGAAGAAATAGATGGTGATCATATTATCGACCAGATAGGTCGTAATGGGATTCATGCGTTTTGCACCATTCTTAATGATAGACGATAGACGATGGACCGTGGACGATGGGTCGCAGCTACAGGAATTTCGTCCTTAATTCAGCAACGTTTTCCATAGACTACTCTATTATATAGGGATAGACAGCGTGCGAAAGATCACTAAAACGGCCACAAAAGATCACGAATGGGTGAAACGTAAAACGTGAAACGTGAAACGTGAAACGTAATTAGACTTTTGTGATAATGACCATAGACGACAGACGATGGTCTGTGGTTCGGCACGGCGCGTGTTGGTTTTATCCAACAACTGAATACGGATTACCGGTTACCGAATACGAAATACAGAATACGGAATACGAAATACGGAATACGAAATATGGAATACGGAATACGGAATACGAAATACGGATTACGGATTACCGCTTACCGCATGCACAGTGATCACCAGCGGCAGCGGCACAAAGGCGGGTATGCTTTCTTCGGGATCGGTCAGGAGCAGGCCGCTGGAGGTGCCGCCGTCGAGATTGAGGGCGATCTGCAGGTCCAGATCAGATTGATCGAGCCATTGGCTAAGCTGGTGCAGGGTGAAGTGGCCCCAATTCGTGACGAGGAAGAGGAGCCGGCCGTGGCTATCCTGCCCCACCACCGTGCGCCGTGAGCGCCGACCGTCTTCATCGGGGAAGGCGGGCTGGCCGTCGGGCCGCACCAGCAGGGGGAAGGATTGTAAGGCGTAGCGCAGCGGTTCGGCGGGAGAATACGGCCGTTCGCGCAGCCAGCGCACTTCGGGGCCGGTGGCAGTAACGGCTAACATACCGGCAAAATCCCCATAGCCAACGCCGCTGGCCACGCCGTCCATGACAATGAGGCCGGTGGCGATCTGACTGTCGGTAAAATAGCCGCCGTTGACTACCACCAGGGCGTCCGTCTCTGCCTGCCAGGCACGCAGTGTTTGGGGCTGGCCGGGCCGGTAGCCCAGCCGGAACTCAAACTGGTCCGGTTCCAGCCGCAGCAGGTAGAGGCTTTCTAACAAATTGCCCTGGTTGTCACTTAAATTGATGACCCGCCGCTCCAGACCGGGGCGCAATGTCGCCCAGCCGCTGTCCGGCGGCAGGGGGGTGGGTACCGCTGTAGGGTTGGCAGCCGGCGTGGCGAGTAAGGGTGTTGCTGTGGGGATGGGTGGTTGTTCCTCCAGGAGCATGATGGGGGTAGGAACGGCCGTTTCTCCCCAACTATCACAGCCAGCACCCCCCATCGAAAACAAACAAAGCACGTATAGTACCCAACGCTTCACCCTGTCACCTCTTCACCCACTCAACCGGTCACCCAGACTCATCCAACACAATTCGCGTTCGGTGCAGCCGCGCCGCCAGGGGGTCCAGCCCCAGGCTGTCCAGCACCTCATCCGGCCGCCCGGTTTTAGACGGTTCCAGAGCCAGTTTCATCAAGAGATGATCCACCTGGTCTCCTCGTTCTAACGTCAGTTCGTAAATGAGGGGGCGCAGGTCATAGGGCTTTTTCTTTTTGCCCCGTAATCGCTGACGCATGTGGCGCTCTGCGGCCAGCAGTGCATCAATACGGCTCTGCAATTCGGCCGCGTTGACCGGGTCCAGCGGCGTGGCCCTATAGTATGAGGCCAGGGTAATTGTTTGCAAAGCGGGCGCTTGCAGGTCTACTTCCGCTGCTTGGAGGATTTCCAGGCCGGGGGCCATACGGCTCATCATCTGTTCACGGGCCGCCTCTGTGTCCATCTGCTCCATGAGCCAGATGTCGGCCAGTTCATAGTCGCTGGTGTAGCCCAGGGGCAGGGCCGAGGCCATTTGCATCCGCGGCCGTTTGTTAAAGCCCTGCGTGTAAGCTACCGGGATGCGCGCACGATTCAGGGAGCGTTCCAGGGTCAGGGCCAGGTCCAGGTGGCCGATAAAGCGGGTAGGCCCCCTTTTGCTAAAGGTCAATCGTAGTCGCTGTACGTAGTTGGCTTGCATGGGGCTATTGTAACGCGAAGCGTGAAAGGTGAAAGGTAAAATGGGGGGCGCTTTACAAATAGCTCACGATTCACATTTGAAACAGCCAATGGCAGTTGACAATTACCGATTTACAATTGACAATTGGCAACTGTATGAAATATCTAAAATACTTGTTTGGGCTGCTCCTTTTGTTTGGTTGTGTGCGACCCGACCCGGAAGTTACCATTGTTACTCCTGCTGCTGTTCCCCCGGCGCTGCTGACTGCCCAGGCGGAACGGGGTGAGCCAATTGATGTGGATGAAGCACTGACCGTGGTCAACCTGCCTCTCGACTTGCCACCCGATTATGTGGGTACACCCACACCTGACCCACCGCGCATTGTGCCCACCTATGAGGCCGGCAGCCTGCTGCACACCGTCAGCGCCGGGGAAACGTTGGGCTATATTGCCCAACTGTACCAGATTGGCCTCGACGATTTGCAGGAAGCCAACGGGCTGGAAAATCGTGATTTGCTTTCGGTTGGGCAGCAGTTGGCCATACCCCGTGAAGGGTCGCCCCAATATATTAGCCCTGCTTTCAAAGTAATTCCCGACAGTGAACTGGTCTATGGTCCGGCGGCGCAGGAATTTGACGTGCGCCAGGTGGCTGCGGCCTATGGCGGTTATCTGCTGGAATATGGGGAAACCATAGAGGGAGAATGGCTGGCCGGGCCGGAGGTTGTGTCTCTGGTTGCCCACCGCTTTAGCGTCAACCCACGCTTGCTGCTGGCCGTATTAGAGCATCGCTCCGGTTGGGTAACGCGGCCGGCCGGCGTGGAGACACCCTACCCCCTCGGCGTGGCTCAGGCCAATTTGCAGGGGCTTTACCGGCAGCTTAGCTGGACGGCCGATCGGCTCAATTTTGGCTTTTACGGCCGGTCCGAAGGCGGCCTGATCGCTTTCACCCTTGGCGATGGGCAGCGCTTCGCTTTTGACCCCACCATCAACGACGGCACGGCCGGGGTGCAGGTTATGCTCGGTGCCCACAATGGGGCCGGCTACCAGCAGTGGCTGCAGGACGTAGGCCCTAACGGCTTGTTTGCCACCTACAGCCGGCTCTTTGGCAACCCCTTCGCCTACAGCGTGGATCCGCTCTGGCCCAACAATTTGCAGCAGCCCTCCATGCAGCTTCCCTGGGCCAGCGGCGAAGCCTGGTATTTTACCGGTGGGCCGCACGGGGGTTGGGCCGCCGGCTCAAGCTGGGCGGCGCTCGACTTTGTGCCCCCTGGCGGACAGTTGGGCTGTGTGCAGTCGGATGCCTGGGTGCGGGCGATGGCCGATGGCATTGTCACGCGCAGTGATTTTGGCGCGGTTGTGGTAGAATTGTCAGGGGATGGCTATGCAGGTACAGGCTGGGCCATTACCTACATGCACGTGGAAAAGCGCGACCGCGTCCCGGTGGGCACGCAGGTCCGTACCGGCGATATGTTGGGCCATCCTTCTTGTGAGGGGGGGTTCTCAACCGGCACCCATTTGCACATCGCCCGTACCTATAACGGCCGTTGGGTCAGTGCCGATGGGGCTATCCCTTTCGCCATGAGTGGCTGGGTGTCAGAAGGGACAGGGCGAGAGTATAACGGCCGTTTGCTGCGCGATGGTGTGGTCCGTGAGGCCTGCCAATGCCGCGAAGAGATTAACCGGATTGACCATTAACAGTAATCAGTAGTCAGTAACCAGTAACCAGACTACTGACTACTGACTACTATCGGGAGAAAACTATGTCTACTATCTTTAGTAAAATCATCGCCGGGGAAATGGCGGCCGATATTGTCTATCAGGACGATCTGGTCACTGCCTTTCGGGACATCAGCCCCCAGGCCCCGATCCATATTCTCATTGTGCCCAACAAAGAAATTGCTACCGTCAATGAGATGAGTGAAGCGGATGAAGCGGTCGCCGGTCGGATGCTGCACGTGGCCAAAAAACTGGCCGACCAGGAAGGCATTGCCGAAGATGGCTACCGGCTCATCATCAACTGCAACCGGCACGGTGGGCAAGAAGTATACCATTTGCACATGCACCTGCTGGGCGGACGGCCGTTGGGCAGAATGTTACCTTGACGTAGTGCGTATTGCGTAGCACGCTTTCTACGCACTACGAACTACGCACTATCCTAACTGACTACTGACTACTGACTACTGACTACTGACTACTGACTATTATGAACAACACCTCCCTCTTACGCAGCGTCACCCCGGCCATTGATACCTATATCAAACTGGCCCTCTACCCCATTCTGTGCGATCAGATTCGGATGCGAATGCGCGAAGAGCTGTTTCAGCGCGGCATCATCAGCCAGGCGGAATTTGAACGGGAAATCAAGGAAAAAGCGATTGAATCCCAACGGCGCGAAGGACTGTATGATCCTTTTGAAAACGAAGAAACCAATGTCTGGCAGCGCCGCCTGGACCGGATTCGGGAATTCCAAACCGATGCCTACTTTTCTGACAATCTGGGCGGTTCTTTGCTGAATCAGATCATCGAGGAGGCGCTAAACAACCAGCCCGGACCGACCCATTCCATGGAGTTAAACTTCAACCCGGAGATTTCCCCCTGGGAACTCCTTTTCCGCCAGGGAGAAATTTACGAGTCGCTGCCGCCACCGGAGCGGGAAGTGGTGAGCCATCACCTGGAGGAAATCAAAGTGGTGCTGATCAAACGGATGATCAGTGATCAGCTCCCCTTTATCGGCGTGGCTAAAAAGGTGTTTAGTATTGCCGATCTGCGCCGTATTTATCGCCGTCGCATTGGCCGGGGCAAAATTGGGGGCAAGGCAGCCGGTATGATTCTGGCCTGGAAGATTTTGCAGCAAAAAGATCCGGATTTTGGCCCTGACCTCAGCGCTCAGGTAGAAATTCCCGACTCCTATTTTGTGGGTACCGAAGTGATTTATGAGTTCCGGCTGCAAAACAAGCTGGAAAATTATATGAACCAGAAATACCGTCCGCTGGAGGAGATTCAGGCCCAGTATCCCTCTATTGTTGAGGCCCATTTGCAAGGGGAATTTCCCGATACGGTGGTGGAACAACTGCAAGAACTGCTGCGCAAAATGGGAAAGGACCCGGTCATTGTCCGTTCATCCAGTCTGCTGGAGGACAATTTTGGCCATTCTTTTGCCGGTAAATATGAAAGCTACTTTTGTCCCAATCAGGGCACAGAGGAAGAGAACTTGCAGGAGTTGATGGATGCCATCCGGCGGGTGTATGCCAGCACAGTGAACCCGGACGCTATTTTATACCGGCAGCAAAATGGGTTGATTGATTATGACGAGCGGATGGCGGTTTTGATTCAACGAGTGAGGGGTAAGCGGTACGGCCGTTACTTTATGCCCGTTTTGGCCGGTGTCGGCTTTAGCCGTAACCCCTTCCGCTGGAATCCCAAAATTCGGCGTGAAGATGGTTTTCTGCGGCTGGTCTGGGGATTGGGCACGCGGGCCGTAGACCGGGTAGACAACGATTACCCGCGCATGATTGCCCTCAGCCATCCCCAACTGCGCCCCGAAACCACGGCCAAAGCGATTCGCCAATATTCCCAATGGTACGTCGATGTCATCGATCTGGAAGCCAATAGTTTTACCACCCTGCCGATGGAAGAGGTGCTGCAAGCTGATTATCCTGAGCTGCGTTATATTGCCTCTATCGACAAAGGGGATTATTTACAAGGCATGTTGTCTCAAGCCGGGCTGGACCAGAATGAGCGCTATGTGCTGACCTTTAACCACCTGACCAAAGACCGTAAGTTTGTCAAATTGATGCGTACCTCCTTGATGCGGTTGGAGAAGGTATACGGCACGCCGGTCGATGTTGAATTTACCGTCGAGGTTGTGCCCAACTATCCTTATCCCGACTACATTTTACATATTTTGCAGTGCCGTCCCCTGAGCCACCGTGACGAAGACAGCATCACCATTCCCGTCGGTCTGCCGGCCGAAGATGTTTTGTTTCGTGCCCATTACCTGATTCCCGACGGCAAGGCCGAAGGGGTTCGTTATGTCATTTTCATTGACCCCGAAAAGTATGCCGCGATTGAGGAACAAACCACCAAATTAGAGTTGGGCCGGGCCGTCAGCCGCCTCAACAAGCGGTTGGAAAAGGAGCCGTTCATCTTGATGGGGCCGGGTCGCTGGGGCAGCGCCAACATCGACCTGGGGGTGCGCGTCACCTATGCCGATATTTACAATACGAAGGTGTTGATTGAAATAGGCGTGGCCCACGATGGCCACATGCCGGAGCTTTCTTACGGCACCCATTTTTACCAGGATTTGGTGGAGTCGGGCATTTACTCGCTGCCGCTGCGCCTGGGGACGGGAGAAGATTTTATGGATTGGGCCTTCTTCCGCGAGTCACCCAATATGCTGGCCCACCTTTCGCCGCAGGATAAGGCCCTGGCAGACTATGTGCGGGTGATTGATGTAGCGGCCGTTTCTAACAATCGCCGCCTCAACATTTTGATGGACGGGGCCAACGACGATGCCGTCGGCTTTCTGGCCAAAGGGGAATGGAAGCTGGGGCAGGAGCCGCTGGCGACGGTTTCTAACTTTTAGCCTGGGAATGGAATTCCCAGGCTATTATGGGAAGTACACTAAAGCGCACTGACAATCAACCTTTCAACAGCCTGCTTCAGCAGACTTGCTATATCAGACGCCGAATTCCATTCGGTGGCTAACGTGGTTAAGGGAAAATGTGCCATGAATCAAAATACGCCTTCAGATCAAGATAATGCTGCCACCTATTCAGCGCCAGCCAAATTCAAAACTGAATTGCGAAATCTTCTCACTAGAGGGTTTGATAATGAAGAGATGGAGAAACTGTGTTTTGATTTGGATATTGATTACGAAGAAATATCCGGCGAAAAGAGATCTTTGAAAGCGCAGAAATTAGTAGCATATTGCGACCGTCGCGGTCGGCTCACAAGCCTTGTGACTGCTTGCAAGAGAGCGCGACCTCATCTCCGCTGGCCAGAATTGCCGGCAGAAATTAGGCGATCTGAATTGAGCCGATCTGAAATGGTCCAGCATTGGGTAAAACAAGGTGGCATTACTTTGGTAGTGGTAGTAGTTATAGTACTGGCGCTTGGGCTGGCGATTGGCCGGTATTTTTCGCGACCTGATAATGGCTTGCAAACCCAGGAAATTTCTTCCGAGATAAGCGCGGCGTCGGCTGGCCCTTTGATCAGGACGCCGGAGGTGGCCATCTACAGCTTTGAAGAATGCGTCCGCGAATTGAGCGATTGGGTATTGGTTGAGCCGTTCGATGGAGCGCTAGATTGCAGCCAGGATTATGCTTTTAACGGCCGTCACTCCCTGGCCGTTGACGTCAATTTACAGAGACGGCCGAATTACGAAACGCCTGCCAACACACTGCAACTAGAGCTGCGCGAACCAATCGACTCGGACAAATTGATCGTGCTGCGCGTCTATTTGCCGGAAGACGCGCCGGATAATATCTTTGCCGGACTATTTCTTTACGATAGCAACTATACGTGGCGAGATGGCCATACAGTATACCCTCTGCCAACCGGTCAATGGACTACACTGACCTGGTCCACCAAAGCTGTTCCCTGGTTTGGGTCGGCTACAGTAGGTCTCCATATGTCTATCCCACCTTTGCCTGATTCTTTAGAACCATACAGTGGACCTGTTTACATTGACCTGGTGGAAATCTATACGCTGCCGGATTACCATGTGGACCCCTCCGTCCACCAAACGGCTGAGGGTAGCTTTATTGAGAGCTTTGAAAAGCCGGATGCCTATCAGCAGTGGGTGACGCGCCCGTCGGGGACAGCCCCAACAACAATTGGTTTAACTGATACGCTGGCTTTTAACGGCCGTTATTCCCTGGAAATCCAGACGACCTTACAAATCATCTCCGATACGTACAGAACGGCCCAAATCATCCTGCCCGATGGCCCCGACCTGCGCGACAAGGTGATGATTTTCAGAGTCTACCTGCCGGACGACGCGCCCACCAACGTAGCCACCCAACTCTTCCTGGTGGATGAAAACAATGATGGCACCTGGGGCAGCTATGCCTGGCTGAGGCCCGGCACCTGGACAACCGTTGCCTGGGACACCAGAGACAGCCACCGGCCGTGGACAGGCTCCACAACGCCCGGTATCGAGTTCAAACTCCAAGCCGTGGGCACAGAAACAGATTTATCAAGATATGAGGGGCCGTTGTACATCGACCTGGTAGAGATTATACCGCTGCCGGTTGCCTTCCCCCCGTCGGCCAATGAGCAGGGCCTGGATAACATTTTACGACCGGTTGTCCTGCTTGATTTTGAGGATGGTCTGGGCAGGCCTGGTCAAATTCAGGTCTCGGATTCTGCCGCAGAACGGGGAACCGTGCCGCAACTGTCGGTAGATTCCCTGAACGGAAGAAACGCCCTGCGCCTGGATATGGACCTGTCTCACTTTGCGTCGGGTGACATTGAAAGCAACGCAGGTAGTATTCGAATAGCGCTGGACGACGTGACACCAGTCGATGCGATTACGACCTCTATTTTTGTGCCTGAAGCCGGGGATGGCAGTTCCGGCGATCTGCGCGTGACATTGGTGGCCAGTAATGAGCAGGGGCGGTGGCATTACAGCGGCCTTAACCGGCTTGAACCTGGCGTGTGGACGCCCGTTTTTTGGGGCACAAAGTTTGCCGTGGGTGCCGATGAATGGATTACCTGGGAAAATCCCCAAATAGGGCATTTCTTTATTCACGTGGTCAGTTTTGACGAGAACGGTTATCAGGGGCCGGTTTATATTGACAATATAGGGCTGTACAGAGTAGCGGAGGCCGGCAGTGAATAGTTTCGCAGGGCCTGGCCGGTCAAGTTGCCCGCGCTACAGGGCTGTTCCTCTTTACCGGCCAGCCGCCGCAGGGAAGCTTTAGCCAGAAAATGAAGCGAATCGAGGCACTGGCCACCGCTCTGGGCGACGATAATCTGACTGTTCGCTGGCAGGCAGCCGGTAACGTATTAATCGCTTTTTCAACCCATCAAAGACGTTAAGGAGGTGTTAGCAAATGAACGAATCCGAGTACACCCTAATTCGAAAATATGATCTGACTCAATTTGCTAATCTAATCACCCGCGCGTTTTCGTTAGAAGATATTAACACAGCGTTGATTTTCCCCTTAGGCCTTGACGGAGAAGTCCCCGGCACAACGTTATCAACCCACGCCAAAGAATTGGTCACCGCTTGCGATAGGCGAGGCATGTTACCAATGTTGATGACCGCATGCCAACAAGAAAGACCCGGTTATGATTGGGATAGTGTGATCAAGGATAGCGAACCAAAACCTTTCGCGCCGGAAAAGAAAGTCATAATAGATAAACGCAGCCAATGGTTGATTGTGGTTGGATTTTTTACTGTTATGATTGGGGCAGGTTCGTTGGGCTGGTGGATGGCAAACGGCCGTAACGGCCCCCCTCCTTCCCTGACAGAGATCCCCATATTTGCTAATGTTAAGGAGCGCTTTGATTTTGAAACGACCGTTGACACTGACCCATTAGCCGATTGGAAACTTGAAACCTGCCCCACGCTAGACACGTCACAGTGCGGCTGGGTAAACGCTAATGATAGGTTATCCGTTGCTCCGTCTGGATTCAGTGGTGAAAACAGCCTGCAAGTGGCGGCGACGCTGGTTAACACCGAACAAATCTACTCCACGGAAAAATGCTTCGACCCTACACTCCTGGATGGGATCAGCGCCAGTATTCATATACCTTCCAGAGAAACCAACCGGCAAGCATTGGCGGCTACAAAGATACAATTGTCAGCCCGTCCCCAGGAGGATACACACTCCCTAAAGCAATGGCCAATCAGCATCCTCGACCTGAAAGGATTGGCCCAACCCGGTTGGTACCATATTGCGCTAGATTTACGCCAGGTGGCCGACGAAAGACGGCAGCCGTATAACACCCTGCTGGTGGACTGCATCCACCTCGATTTTATCCTGCCGGTTACCGCGCAAAATGAACAGGTCATGTTCCATATTGACGATGTCGCTCTCTATCGCGTGACATCATCCCATATTGTTGATGGCTATATACCACCACGCGGTATAGTCGCCGAAGAAACTTTTGTATCGGCCCCGGCCGGCGCAGGCATAATCTTCAACTTTGAAGAGGGCGTGTTAGACACGGACGTTTGGTCAGCATCTGACAGTCAAGGCCCTCAACCCATCACGGTTTCTACAGATGTGGCTTATGACGGCGTTTACGCCCTCCAGTTTTCGCCCGACCTGGTAGAGCGGGATGGCGCCAGTGGCGGTAAGACCTTTTGCTTAAGATTGAATGGCGATGAAGTGACGCTGCAAAACAGAATTGTCATTAGCAGATTGTTTATCCCCGAAGATGCGCCCTACAACCTGAGTGTGCAGTATAACCTGACGAAACAAGACTTTTATCCTTCTTGGGAAAATTCTGCGGCAGATAGATTTGACGTCATTAAGCCGGGGTGGAACACGTTCGCCTGGTATACGGCCGATGCACGCGAATGGGTAGACGGTCAGGACTTGCGATTCTGCGTCTATTTAACCGATAGGAAAGCAGAAGATGCTGACAAAAACAGTTTTCGCGGCACGCTGTATTTGGACCGTGTAGAACTGATTCCTTACCATTACACGCACGCATCGCATGCGCTAAAAACAGTCAATTACTACGCCTTTGACAGTGATAATATTGGAAGAAATCTCACAGTTTTGCCAGGGTATACAACCAACGTAAACCCCAGGTTCGTGTTTGCAGATGAAGGTATTGAAGCGTTGCACATAGAATTAGACCTGCCCGCGGCCGGGGAGGCTGTGCCGACATCAAATAATTCTACCGGACTTGTTATCGCTACCAATGACCAACCGGTTGAGGCACTTTTCACAATGATATTCGTGCCAGAGCTTGCCGATGGCTCACTCATGATTACTTTTGAAGGCATACAATCAAATGGGGAAGAAGTGAGCCAAACTTTTCCGCTGGTACCGGGCCAATGGACGCCGATTTTTTGGCCGGTACGCAGCAATGACTTTGATAACGTTTCCTATACAGCGGCTACTATGCAAGAAATCAATGTGTTAATTACCAGCACCGAAGCCTATGCAGGCCCAATCTATTTCGATTACCTGGCAGTCTATCGCCGTTTCCCTAAACAATAGCAACTTCTCAGGTGCAAGGCACTGGCCACAGACGTTGCCCATAATCAGGACCGTTCGGCCAGTGCCTTGCACCACTCCGACACAACCCCCTCATCGCGTTGGCCAGGCAGAGATAGAAAATCGCTATGAACCCGCAATCACTACTAAAACGGCTGGATGAAATCGGCCGTTCGCCGGCACAGAGTGTTCACGCGCTGGCCAGGCCCGCCATAAGCCTCAATGGTGTGCGGTTGGTATGTGGCGGGGTGGGGGCAACGGCCGTTTACGAAACTTGGGCACGCCAGTTTAGCAAATAGACAAATTGTCTGGTGTTCACCCTTTGAATCACCTCACCACACGGCCCAATGCCCATGATAATCTATGGTAGGGGCGGGATGGCGCGGATTCGATCTGGCCTGAATAAACCAACGTGTCTCCGCGCCGTCTCGCCCGCTGTGCGGCCATCCTGGGCGAGACAGGCGGGGCTAAAGCTATTGGTAATCGCCAGGATCATAGCCCGCCTGTCCCGCCCCTACCCTTATTGACTTGAAGACCTGACAGGTCTACCACAAACGGCTATTATTTGGGGGAATTGCTGCTACAATAGAGACTCTTATTAGCAAAAAGTTGAGGTATACAATGGAAACAAATGGCACAATCTTGAACTATATCAACGGCCGTTGGCAATCAGCCCCCAGCGACAACTACCAGGACGTCATCAACCCGGCCACCGGCGAAACTTTGGTCCGCACCCCCCTTTCCGGGGCAAATGTGGTGGCTGAAGCGGCACAGGCGGCGTCTGCGGCTCTGCCTGACTGGCGCCGTACGCCGCCCGGCGAGCGCATCCAATATTTGTTCAAACTCAAACACCTGCTCGAAGAACAGTTTGACGATCTGGCCCGCACCATCACCCTGGAATGTGGCAAAACGCTGGCCGAATCACAGGGCGAAATGCGGCGGGCGATTGAAAACGTGGAGGTGGCCTGCGGCATTCCCCTGATGATGCAGGGCGGTATCCTGGAAAATATCGCCGAGGGCATTGACGAATTTATGATCCGGCAGCCGGTGGGCGTGGCCGCCGCCATTTGCCCCTTCAACTTTCCGGCCATGATCCCCTTCTGGTTTTTACCCTACGCCCTGGCTTGCGGCAACACCTACATTGTCAAGCCGTCAGAACGCGTGCCGCTGACCATGCAAAAGGTGTTTCGCCTGCTGGAAGAAGCAGGGTTTCCGGCGGGCGTGGTCAACCTGGTGAACGGGGGTAAGGAAACAGTGGACGCCATTCTGGACCATCCCACCATTAAGGCCATCAGCTTTGTGGGGTCAACGGCCGTTGCCCGCTATGTCTACAGCCGGGGGGCCACCAACGGCAAGCGGGTGCAGGCCCAGGGCGGGGCCAAAAACCCGATTATCATTTTGCCCGACGCCGATATGGAAATGACCACCCGCATTACGGCCGATTCCGCCTTTGGCTGTGCCGGGCAGCGCTGCCTGGCGGCCTCGCTGGCGATTACCGTGGCCGAGGCACGCCACAGCTTTACAGAGGCGATTGCCGATACGGCCGTTTCTCGCGTTGTGGGGTATGGGCTGGATGAGGGGGTACAGATGGGGCCGGTCATCAATCGCCAGAGCCGGCAGCGCATTGAGCAGCTCATTCAGCAGGGTGCAGAGGAAGGGGCGGGGCTGTTGGTAGACGGCCGTTCGGCCACTATCTCCGGCTACGAAAGCGGCAGCTTTGTACGTCCCACCATTTTGCAAGACGTCAATCCGGCCGGCCAGATTGCTAAAACCGAAATCTTTGGCCCGGTGCTGAGTCTAATGCACGTCAATACCATCGACGAAGCCATCCAGCTTATCAACAGCGGCCAGTATGGCAACATGGCCTGCCTTTTCACCAGCAGCGGCGCCGCCGCCCGCAAATTCCGCCACGAGACGGAAGCGGGCAATATTGGCATCAATATCGGCGTGGCCGCCCCCATGGCCTATTTCCCTTTTAGCGGCTGGAAAGAGAGCTTTTTTGGCACGCTGCACGGTCAAGGCAACCATGCCGTCGAATTTTTCACCCAGACCAAAGTGGTGGTAGAGCGCTGGCCTAAAGAATGGTCGCGTCAATTTTAGTCGGCCATAGCCTCCTGCGCGTGGCTGCTGCGCAGAATGTCGTAGACATGTTCGCGGGCCTCTTCGGCTTCCATGTCACGGCAAACAGACCATTCGGCCGCCAGCCGCTGCATAAAGCGGCGCAGGGCACGATGCTCGGTGTTAGAGAGGGTGCGGCCGGTTTGACGATACCAGAGGTCACGCACCAGCCGGGCAATAGAGAGGAGAGAGTTTTTGCCCATCACATCGCGAATGCGCTTTTTGCGGGTGTTGAAGTTGGAGGCCATCTGGCGCGGCGGCCGTTGCAAAATATCGACCGCTTCTTCGACCTCTTCGGGACTGGCCAGGGCGCGGAAGGCATCTTTGTTCAGGTCGTCAACCGGCAGCCAGACAATGCTGTTGTGGGTTTCCACACGATAATAGTCGGCCGATTCACCGCTGATATTTTTTTCCTCAACGCCCTGAATCTGGCCAATGCCATAGCGCTTGTGGACAATCCAGTTTCCCTCTTTTAATTGTTCAATTGCTGCCATTTTGTTGCTCCTTTCCGAATGGGATACCGATTAACGTGGATAGTCATAGAGGCTCTTTGGGAATTCGCGGGGTTTAGTCGTATTCCGTAGTGCATATTCCGTAATTCTCTCTGGTTACGCAATACGAAATACGCAATACGTTTTGTCAACCCCCCTTCGGTAAGCTCTAAAATCCTGAAGAGCCGTCATAGATTTTACTCTCTTTAATCTCCGCTTATTTTATTCGAGAATATACGGTTGCAAATGGTTGCTAAACAGGTCTTGCCAGCAGGTGCGGTAATCGGCCGTTTGTTGAGGCGTGGCCGGGCTGATAAGCTGCTGTTCAAGCTGCAGTAAGGTGTGGCCGGGCCGGTCTGAATCGACCGTCAGGCGCAGCCGCACCAGGCTGTAGGCCAGGCTGTCAATCAGGTTGAACGGCCCAACCAGATGCAGCTCATGAGGTGGGTCGTAGTGGGTGATAGTGCCGTGTAGAGTGCCGTGGGCGTCACTGTGACTGTCGGCGACACGAAGACTGTCGGCACCAAACAGTTCGTAAAAACGGCCGTTTAGCGTCGTTTCCATGATAATGCGGGCCGTTTCCGTTTGGGCGGCGCGGGTTCCGGGCCACCAGTGGCCGATGTCGGCGGTCAGGGCAACAAACAGGGCGGCGCGGGGCACGGCCAGGCTTTTTTGCAGAGTGATTTGGGTGGGTGTGGAACCGTTGCTATAAACGGCCGTTTCCTCCCCTAAAAAAGAAACAGCCGAGCCATTATTTTCTAGCTCAATGGCCTGTACCTGTTGTAACAGCCCCTCATCCAAAAAATTCCAGCGCTGCCGTCCTTCTCGCTTCACGTTGACCAGCCCACTTTCGACCAGTACATTCAAATGTTTCAT
>JAWOIM010000213.1:0-4839 GCA_046484685.1 Chloroflexota bacterium
CACCCGACAATCCGGTCACGCCGGCCTGGGTGGCCCGACTGTTTAACGGCTACGGGGCACCCCCCGACCAGAGCGACAACCTGGTGCAGACAATGCAGCCGGCCAACCCGCAGGTGCGGCTGCTGGTCGGTCCTGTCACCCCCTGGATCGGCGACCAGGACGGCCCCATCCCCTATGAGATTGACGTGCCCTGGCTCAATTATTTCAACAGCGTAGTGGCTTATCTGGATGAGGCGGCCCAGGCCAAAGCGGCCGCAGGCATCGGCCAGATGGCGCCCGATGGCTTCGCCGTGCAGGCCCCCGGCCGGCCAGACGCGCCGGAACTAACGGCCGATCAGCGCCATTTAGAACCCCGTCTCGACCTATCCTGGCCGGGATGGCGCGGGGCGCAGGCCGGGTTTGGCGTGTACCGGGATTGGCAGGCGATTGTGAATGGGTATGGACACAGTAACGGCCGTCCGCTCTACATTAACGCCAGCAACACCTTCACCCCTGACACGGGCACGCCTCCCGCCCAAAACTATCCCGACGGCTGGCTGACCACCGCCCTGGCCGTGGCCAACGACGACCCTCAAATTGCCGCCCTTTGCTGGTTCGTCGATTACTTCCCCCACGACGACCAGTGGGCCTTTTTTAGCCTGACCAATCCGCGCGGCCAAATGGTCAACGCGGTGGCTGAATTTGAGCGGCTGCTGCGAGAATGAGCGTTGGGCCGAAAAAGGCACGTTCAAAAACTCAATATAAAGTAGTTACCTTGTTATGCAATAATAATGAGAGATAGATCATGTCAACACCAACAACACGGCAGCGGCCGGTCGGGCCGATTCCTGCCCACCACCGTACCAACTTCATCCATCTATATGCCGACATCGCCTGGTTTGGCGTGCTAAGCGGCAGCGCCATTGCTTTTATGGCCGTGTTTGCGGCCCGCCAGGGAGCAACAGCCCTGCAAATCGGCCTGCTGAGCGCCGGCCCGGCCGTCATGAACCTGCTCTTTACCCTGCCGGCCGGACAATGGCTCAAGCGGCAGCCGATCAGCCAGGCCGTCTTTTGGACCTCGGTGCTGCACCGCTTTTTCTACCTGGGCTGGGTGCTGCTGCCCCTCTTTCTGGCCCCGGCCGGTCAGGTGTGGGGCCTGATTCTGCTGACGCTGCTGATGAGCATTCCGGGCACGGGGCTGGCGGTGGGCTTTAATGCGCTGTTTGCCGCGGCCGTTCCTGCCGAATGGCGCGGTCATGTGGCCGGCACCCGCAACGCGCTGCTCTCCATCACCTTTATCTTCACCTCCCTGATTAGCGGCTATATTCTGACCCGCTGGTCGGGCGAATTTGGCTATCAAATTGTTTTTACGATTGGCTTTGTAGGCGCAGCCATGAGCAGCCTGCACCTCTGGTTTGTGCGGCCCCAGGTGGCTGCGGAGCAACCCCCATCAACCGGGCGCAGCCTGGGCGACATGGCCGGCCCGGGCTGGCGTGGCTGGGGGGACGGCATCCGCACCACGGTAGGGCTGCGCTTTTTGACACGAAACGGAAAACGGCCGTTTCTGCTGCCCAACATCGATATCTGGCGCGGCCCCTTTGCCCCCATTCTAGGCCTGCTCTTCGGCTTTCACCTGGCTCAATTTCTGGCCATTCCTATTTTCCCGCTCCATTGGGTCGATGTGCTGCAGTTGACTGATCAGGCGATTGGGTATGGAACGGCCGTTTTCTATCTGGCCGTTCTCATTGGCTCTACCCAACTGGCCCAACTGACCGACCGCTTTGGCAACAAGCGACTCATGACCCTGGGCACATTCACCATGGGCCTCTATCCGGTACTGCTGGCCGTCAGCCATAATTTGGAGATGTTTTTGGTGACATCGGCCGTGGGGGGGCTGTCCTGGTCGATAGTGGGCGGGGCCATTGCCAACTATATCCTGGAAAAAATCCCGGAAAACGAACGGCCGGAACATCTGGCCTGGTACAACCTGGTCCTCAACGCCGCCATCCTCCTCGGCTCGCTGGGCGGTCCCCTGCTGGCCAATCAGGTGGGATTGATCAACGCCCTCTGGATTGCAGCCGCGGCTCGTGGCCTGGTCGCCCTCGGCTTGTGGAAGTGGGGGTGAGACGGTGAACGGTGACCGGTAAACGGTGAGCGGTGCATAACAAAAGTGATTCGGAATACCGATAACCGATAACGGACTACGGATTACGGATCAATATGGGCTTTGGAACGCCAGAATCGTCTGCGTGCCGTAGATAAAGGCCAGGATTCCGACTACAATGGCGATGCCGGCCAGCGCTCGTTGATAAACGGCAATCTTTTCGGAGTCGATCAGCACCGCGTAAGTCCCGGCCAGGGCATGGATCAAGACAAAGAAGAGCAAGGCAATGTCAATCGCCTTCCAAATGGGCTGGCTCATGCGCTCGGCAATAATGCTGTACTCAATATGGAAAGGCGGGTAATGGGTTACGATCATGTGGATCGTCAAAAAGACAATCAGACCCAGGGCACTTAGTCGTTGTAGTTGAAAGACGCGCATGGTAACTCCTTGAGGACCGAAGACGGAAGACCAAAGACGGAAAAAGCGGGGTTCCGTCCTCGGTCCTTCGTCCTCCGTCCTTTTTACATACTTTCTAAGGCAAAGAGCAGCAGCGGAATGCCACCGGCAATAACCAGCAGGGCAGTGACGGCCAGAACGGCGTAGAAGAGGCTCTTGCGATATTGGGTAACGCCAAACTGGTGGACAATCATAATACGAATGCCGTCAACGGTATGGTAGACAACGGCCGCTAACAAAGCAATCTCGGCAAACTTGAAGAAGGTAGATTGCACCAGCCCCAGCCGGGCATCAAAGACCTCCGGCCCCTGAATGGCCGAGCCGATCACCCACATGTGCATAAACAGATAAATAACCAACGCCACGCCGGTAATGCGCCGCAGTACAAAACTGATAAAGCCGGTGCTGGTATACATAAATTACCTCTCTTTCATAGGGCATAGTACATGAAGCGTGAAACGTGATGCGTGAGGAGTTCGCAAAGCCCATCACGTTTCACGTTTCACGCATCACGCCTTTTGTCTTTCTAACCGGGCCGCCTCAAAGTCTGCCCGCTTTTGGGCCAACTTGCGCAGGGTTTCGATAGCGCCGGCCGGGTCCAAGCCTTTGGGGCAGGCGTCGATACAGTTGAAAACAGTGTGGCAGCGGTAGACACCTTCGCCGGTACCCACCTCGGCCAGCCGCTCGCCGGGAATAGTGTCGCGGGGATCCATGACCCGCTGGAACGCTTTGAGCAGGGCGTGGGGGCCAATATATTGTTTGTTCAGGGCAACGACCGGACAGGCAGAGTAGCAGGCACCGCACATGATGCAGGTTTCGGCATGGCGCAATGCTTCCACTTCGGCCGGCGTCATACGGAATTCTTTGTCGGGCAGTTCGGCGGGCGGAACCAGCCAGGGTTTGACGCGCTGATACTGCTCCCAAAAACTGCTGCGGTCTACCACCAAATCTTTGATGATGGGCAGATAAGGCAGCGGCCGTATCGTCACCCGCCCCTGCCAATCCAGATTAGCCTTAAGCCGCTGGTTGCAGATGAGGGTGTTACGGCCGTTGATATTCATGGCGCAGCTACCGCAAATCGCATGGCGGCAGGAGCGGCGGTAGGCCAGGCTGCCGTCAATCATCGTCTTCACGTCGTGCAGCACATTCAGCAGCGTCTTATCATCCGTGACGGCCACCTCAAATTCTTGCAAATATGGCTTCTCATCCACATCAGGATTAAAGCGCTGGATACGCACAACGGCCGTTGCCGGCGTTTCCTGTTTACCCTTCAACCAATCAAACATAATTACTCCGTATTGCGTATTGCGTATTGCGTATTGCGTATTGCGTAATGCGTAGTGCGTAGTGCGTAGTGCCTAATAACACTACCATCACGCATCACGTTTCACGCATCACGTTTCACGCTTCCCGCTTCACGTTTCCCGCTAATATTTTCTCTGCTCCGGCGGATAACGTTCCCAATCAATGAAAACTGATTTATAACTCAACACCGGTTCGCCCGATTCGCTTAGATGGGCGATGGTGTGCTTCAGCCACTGCTCATCGTCCCGCTTGGGGAAATCCAGGCGGCTGTGCGCGCCGCGGCTCTCGGTCCGGTTGAGGGCACAGGCCACAATGACCGCGCTAAAATTGAGCAAATGCTCCGCTTCGATGGCTGCCAGCAGGTCGGTGTTGAAGCGGCTGCCCTTATCCATCACCCGCGCCCTTTTGAGCCGCGCTTGCAGCTCGCCAATCTTCTGGTGAGCCTCTTGCAGCCGCTGCCCGTCTCGGAATACGCCACATTTGTTGGTCATAAGGGCCTGCAGCTCGACCACAACTTCTTCCACCAGTTCCGGCCCTTCGTTGTCGAACCAGCGCCGCAGGTATTGCTGCGCCTGTCCGGCCGGATCGCCCGGCAGCGGGGCTAACGCCGCCCCAGTTTGCAGGAACTGCGCCATAGCCTGGCCTGCCCGCCGGCCGAATACGGAGGCTTCGAGCAGGCTGTTGGAGCCAAGCCGGTTGGCCCCGTGGGTGCTGACGCAGGCACATTCCCCGGCGGCATAAAGGCCGGTAATAATCTCCCCATTAGCGTTAGCCAGAACACGGCCGTTTACATCCGTGGGAATGCCGCCCATGCCGTAATGGGCCGTGGGCTGGATGGGAATCAGGTCAGTGACCGGGTCCAACCCTAAAAAGTCAATGGCAATTTCACGCACCTGGGGCAGCGCGGTTTCGATCCGCTCCCGCCCCAGGTGGCGCAAATCGAGATGAATCCCTTCCCCGTCGGGACCAATGCCCCGACCGGCTTCAATTTCCTG
>JAWOIM010000223.1:0-5561 GCA_046484685.1 Chloroflexota bacterium
TGACCCTCAGCTACTTTGGCCATTACGTCAACCAAACGCAAACGGCCGCTTTCCTCAAACCTAATCCCGAAGACCGCAATGTGACCCCTGAAGAGATGGTCGCTTATGTACAGCAGCAGGCCGACGGCGTTGAAGCCATCCACCGCGTCAACGGCGACCTCGAGACCATTCGCCGTCTGCTGGCCCACGACATCCCGGTCGTGGTCGAAATCGGCATCGACCCACCCGGCGAATTTCGCTGGTTGGGCTGGTATGGCCATTACCTGCTCATCGTGGCCTATGACGACGACCAGGAACAGTTCTGGGTCTACGATTCCTGGTTCGGTACCAGCGAAGAGCCGCTACAAAATGCCCATCCCTCTGGTCGTGTGCTTTCCTATACCGAGATGGATGCCTATTGGACTCACTTCAACCGCACCTATATTGCCTTCTACCGACCGGACCAGGCGACAGTGGCAGCCGAGCTAATTGGCCCGGCCGTAGAGGATGCCGTCATGTGGCAGCAAGCGCTGCCTCGCGTTCGAGCGGAAACGGCCGCTGACCCCGACAATGCTTTTCACTGGTTCAACCTCGGGTCAATCTACAATAATCTAGAGCGCTACGAAGAGGCGGCCACTGCCTTTGACCAGGCCCTGGCCATTGGCCTGCCCTGGCGCATGTTGTGGTACCAGTTTGGCCCTTATGAAGCTTATTATCAAACCGGCCGCTATGAGGATGTCATTCTGCTGGCTGAGACAACCCTTAAAGATCGCCCCTATTTTGAAGAATCCTTTTATTATATGGGTCTGGCCCAATCTGCATTGGGGCAACCCGACGCCGCCCGCACCAATTTACAAAAAGCTGTAAACTTCAACCCCAACTTCGCCCCCGCCGCCGCTGCCCTCTCTACGCTGGATAAATAACTTTCATCCTTTTCACTTCTTACTTTTTACTTCTTACTTCTACGGGATATACTTATGTCAAATAGAACTCGCAATATTATTATCGCCATTGTCATTTTTCAAGTCCTTCTGACCATTGGTATCTTTGCCCTACCCCGTGTGGCCCAGGCGCTGCCCGGGCATTATTATGTGCGCCTGCAAAACCATCGCTACACTGCCGGGGTAATGGATTTGATTACTACCCCCATGGCCACGGCCTTGCCGGCCCCGGCTCAGGGTGCTGAGCAGTTAAATATTGCCGACCTGCCGGCTATCCCCGGCCTGGACCAGGACTCGATAGTACGGCCGGCTGCCCTGGCGGTCCCCACGGCGACGGCCACCCTTCTACCGACAGTCGTTGAAGAAGTAGCCGAAACTGACACAGAAGCCGAACCCACCGAGACGCCTTCTCCCACCCCCACGCCGGCCCCTACCGCTACACCCGAACCGCTGCCTGACCGCGTTGTTTTAGAGAATTTGGAAGTGGTCGTCCAGGGCTTCAACAACTGTGGCCCGGCCAACCTGTCTATCGTTCTCAACTACTTTGGCAATGCCACAACCCAGGCCGAAGCCGCCTCTTACCTCAAGCCCAACCGGGAGGACCGCAATGTCAGCCCCTGGCAAATTGGGGAATATGTAAATGATTTTACTGAGTTACAGGCCATTACCCGCAGTGGCGGCAACCTGGAAATGCTCAAACAGTTCATCGCCAGCGGCATTCCGGTGGTGGTAGAAAAGGGCTACCAACCCAGTGCGGCCCAGGGTTGGTACGGTCATTATCTGACCGTCTACGGCTATGATGAAGAGAAAGAAGAGTTTTACAGCCGGGACACCGACGCCGGTCCTTTTGACGGCCGTGCCCGTATCGACAGCTATGAGGAGATGCTTCACTGGTGGCAGCAGTTTAACTACACCTTCTACGTCGTCTTCCCGCCGGAACGAGAGTCCCGCGTTATGTCGATCATTCCCGAATACCTGCATGACAACGTGTCGATGTGGGAATTTACTACCGAACTGGCCGATCGGGAAATTGCCGCTGACCCGGATAACGTCTTTGCCTGGCTCAACCGGGGCGTCAGCCAGACCCGCCTGGGTGAAATCAGCGGCGAAATCTCCTATTATGAAAACGGTGCCCGTGACTTTGACCAGGCCCGCACCATTGGCCTGCCGCCGCGTGCCTTATACTACGAACATCGCCCCTTTATGGCCTATCTGCGTGTCGGCCGTATTGATGAGATAATGGACCTGACAGACGCCTTGCTGGCCACCACCGGCGGCCAATGGGTGGAAGAGATTCACTGGTATCGTGGCCACGCTCTGTCGGCACAGGGTCGCCTCTCCGAAGCGCGTGAATCGTATATAAAGGCGTTGGAAGTTAATGAGAACTTCCATCCGGCGCAAACATCGCTGAACTGGGTCAATTCGTTGTTGTCGGGCGGGTAATAATTGTCAACTGACAACTAACAACTGTCAACTATCACCTGTCAACTGTCAACTATGAAACGACGTTGGCATTACCTCATCTTATTATTAGCAGGATTGCAGCTAATGGCAGCCGCGCTGGTATTGGCGCTGCCGTCGCTGGCCCAGTCGATCCCCGGACGCTACCGGGTAGCCCTGGCCGAGCGCAGCCCGCTTTTGAGTGAGGTAACAGAGCAAGTTATCCAATGGGCGGCCCCGGCTCCGGAACTGCTGCCGGCCCCGGCTGTGGCTCAGGGTGAAGCAGTGGATGTCAGGGCTATGTTGCAAGAAACGGAGCCTGTGGCAAGTTCAACGCGGGCCGTTCTCCCCTCCATAACCCCCACGGCCACGGCCACAGCCATACCGCTCCCCTCAGCCACGGCGACCGGCACAGCTTCGGCCCAGGTCAATGTGCTGCCAACGGCTGCACCGACCACGGCTGCACCGACTGCAACCGATACCCCTACGCCCCTGCCCACCAACACGCCCACCCCAGAGCCTTTGCCGGAGCAGGTAATCATTGAAGGCATAACGGCCGTTCGCCAATATTTTAACAACTGCGGCCCGGCCAATCTGACCAAACTGCTCACCTTCTACGGCCTCACTATCAACCAGACTGAAATCGCCACTGTTGTCAAACCCAATCCCGAAGACCGCAACGTGAGTCCCTGGCAAATGGTTGAATATGTCAACGACCACACCCCGCTCCAGGCCGGCGAATACAGCAATGGCACGCTCGATCTGCTCAAAGAATTGATTGCTGCCGGCTACCCCGTCATCATCGAAAAGGGATATTGGCCCAACACCGAAGGCGCTACCGGCTGGTGGGGCCATTACCTGACCATCTTTGGCTATGACGATACGGCCGAACGCTTCTACAACTATGATAGTTACCTGGGACCTTTTAACGGCCGTCCTCGCCTGCACAGCTACGACTACATCGAACAGTTCTGGCAGCAGTTTAACTATAATTTCATCGTGATCTACCCCGCCGACCAGGAAGAGCGGGTGCAATCGATCCTCGGCCCTAACTTGCTAGACCGGGAACGAATGTGGCGGGAGGCAGCCGGTCGCGCCGATGAGGCTGTCCAGGCTGATCCCGACAACCTGTTTGCCTGGTTCAATCTAGGCACGTCCCTGACCCGGCTGGGGGAACTAACGGGCGAAGCGCGATATTACCAGGGTGGGGCACAAGCCTTTGATGAAGCCCGTACCATCGGTCTGCCGCCTCGTATGCTGTGGTATCAACACCGGCCCTATTCCGCTTATTTGAAAGTCGGCCGTTATGACGACGTCATGGCTCTGACCGACACCGTCCTGCGTGAGCAAGGCGGCCGTAATGTAGAAGAGACCTACTGGTACCGGGGCCATGCTCTGCTCTCCCTGGGGGACGTGGCCGCGGCCCGTGCCGCTTATGAGCAAGCCCTTGTCGTCAATACCAATTTTTATTATGCTCAGTGGTCACTGGATTACCTAAATTCATTAGACGAGTAAATGCTATTATGCCCCAATCAGACAACAAACCTACCCGAACCCTGCATGATCGGATTTTCAAGGAGTTTTTGCACCGTTTTTTACCTGATTTCTTGCAAATCTTCTTTCCGGAAGAAGCTGATCGACTTGACTTTGCCACCCTAACCTTTCCCGATCAGGAACTAATCGTCAATTTGCCGAATCAGACCCTACGCATTACCGATATCGTCGCTGAAGTGACCACTTTTGATGGAGAAACGGAAACCATCATTGTCCACGTGGAAGTAGAAGGGCGCGACACCCTGGCGTTGCCACAGCGGATGTTCGAGTATTACGGGCTGCTCCGTTTGTTACGACAAAAACGTGTTTTGCCTGTCGCTTTGCTGTTAACTTCGCAGGCTAGCAGCTTGCGCTGGGCCATTTATACAGAATCGCTTTTTGGCCATGAACTGATATCATTTCGCTACGGGCAGGTAGGCCTGCGCGATCTGAATAGTGAATCATACTTAACCGGCAATCCGGTTGCCGCTACGTTAGCCACCTTGATGAAACCTATCAAACTACATCCTGCCGAGGTAAAATTGGCCAGCTTACAGACAGTCATCAAGAGCAGTTTGACAGAAGGGGACAAGTTGTTTTTAATAGACGTTATACAGACTTACCTACCCCGAGAAGGGTTAGAAAATGCAGGAGATGAGATCATGGAAACATTACTGGATACTGAACTGACCTGGGCGGAGCGAATGCATCTTGAAGGTCGTCGTGAAGGCAAGATTGAAGGCAAGATTGAGGGCAAGATTGAGGGCAAGATTGAGGGCAAGATTGAAGGTAAATTAGAATTGTTATTGCGACTACTGCGAGCCAGGTTTGGCGAATTATCCCCAGATTTTGAGCAGCAGTTACGCGCTGTTGACAATCCCGATCTGTTGGACAAATTGAGTGAACAAGTGCTAACGGCCGTTTCTCTGACCGACATCCAAATCCCCGAAACCAACGGAGAATCAGCCAATGCTGGGTAAAACCATCATCATCAAGCAGTTTGAGTACAATACCTGGGCTAACGACAAACTATTGGCCTGTGCCGCTGACGTGCCCGACGAGCAGTTGGATCAACCTAGTGGCTATAGCTGCGGCAGCCTGCGCCAAACGCTGTACCATATTTTTGTGGTCGAAGCGATGTGGCGGCAAATTTGCCAGTTTGCCGACCGGCCACCCCATATGCCGCCGCTTACCGATTTCCCCACCATCGCTGCCCTGCAGGCCTACCAACAGGCCGGAGATGCAAAGCTGCACGCTTTTGTACGCAGCCTGAATGAGGAACAACTGGCGGGCACATTCGCGCGAACCCACCCCCGTACCGGCGAAACGCATGAACTGGTACGCTGGCAGGTGTTGAACCACATCATCCATCACAGTGCCCAGCACCGCAGCGAGGCCGCCTGGTTGTTGACCAACTACGGCCGTTCCCCCGGCGACATTGATTTCATCTTTTTCGTCTAAAGAGGCAACTACTAAGATGGTAGTGTGTGCTGCCACGCCGACCAACAAGTCTGGGCCGCATCCAGCGTTTCTTTGGCCGTAGCCTGGTGGGACAGAACCAGTTCCAGACAGCCACACGCCTGCTCCGGCTGCTGCCAATGCCACAAAATTTGGGCCATAGCATAAAGCGCATCCATAGCCTCACGGAAACGCTCTGTTTGTAAGGCC
>JAWOIM010000275.1:0-4550 GCA_046484685.1 Chloroflexota bacterium
GGGTCGGTCAGCAGGGCGCGGGCAATGGCGATACGCTGCTTCTGGCCACCGCTGAGCGTCACCCCGCGCTCGCCGACGCGGGTGTTGTAGCCTTCGGGGAAGCTGAGAATAAAGTCGTGGGCGCGAGCCGCTTTAGCCGCGGCCACAATCTCTTCAAAGTCGGCATGGGGACGGCCGTAGGCAATATTCTGCCCAATCGTCTGGCCAAAGAGGAAGGGGTCTTGCAGCACAATGCCTACATGACGGCGCAGGCTGCGGATATGCAGATCCTTTACATCATGGCCATCCACCAGCACCCGACCCTCGGTCGCATTATAAAAGCGGGGAATCAGATTGGTGACGGTCGATTTGCCCGACCCGGTAGGCCCAATCAGAGCCACCGTCTGGCCGGGCGCTACATGGAAATTAAGTCCCTGTAGAATAGGCTGCCCTTCCTGATAGGAAAAGCCCACATTTTCAAATACCACATCCCCTTGACAATGGTCTAATTCCAGCGCATCCGGCTGTTCATCAATCTCATTTGGCTCGTCGATCATCTCAAAGACACGGGCGGCACTGGCTCCGGCCGTAGCCGCCAGATTGACCAGAAAGCCGAGCCGCTGCACCGGTCCGCTCAGCAGCAGCACGTAAGAAATCAGGGCAAAGAGTGACCCCACTGTAATCTCACCTGACAAGGCCCGCGGACCACCAAACCAAAGCAATAAGAAGATACTGGTGGCCACCAAAAAGGTGAAAAAGGGCCAGTTGTTGGCCCAGACTCTAATCAGGGTATAGCGGCGGTCAAACCATTCATCGTTAGCCTTGTCAAATTTCTCCAGTTCATATGGCTCGCGGGCAAACGCTTTGACCACGCTGATCCCCGTCAGGCTCTCCTGCATGGTGGTCGACAAAACCCCCATTTGCTCCTGGATGAGCTTGAACATGGGGCGCACCGTGCCGCCAAAACGGAGGGTGGCTGCCACCAGGATAGGGATGGGGATAAGGGCCAGCAGAGCCAGATCGACCGACTCGAACAGCATGGCTCCAATCACACCCACCAGCATCAGCACAGTGGCCGTCAGGTCCATCAGGCCAATGCCCACAAAGCGCTCCGTTTCAGAAATATCGCTGGTGGCCCGGCTCATCAAGTCACCGGTTTGGGTGCGGTCATGGAAGGAGAAAGGGAGACCCTGCACAGCGTTATAGAAGTCGTTGCGAAAGTCGTAGGCCACGCGATGGGTCAGCCATTCTCCATAGTAGCGCTGGCCAAACCCGGCCACACCGCGAATAAGGGCCAGCCCCAAAATCAGGCCGCCGGCGGTAAAAAGGGCAGTGGCCTGGCCGGTAGCAATACCGTTGTCAATGGCGTCTTTGATAATTTGGGGCACGATCAGGTTGAACAACGTGACCAATAGGGTGGCTCCGTAAGCAAAAACCATCTCTTTGGAGTAGGGTCTGAGATAGCCAAATAAGCGACGATATGTATCTGTTTTTTTCATAATGCCTTCCTAAAAAGCAGTTACACAGAGGCACGTAGAGAAGTTACAGCGTGTCACGGAGAAAAGAAGAAAAATCTTTTCTCTGCACAAGCCCCTGAGCAACATCAGCGGCAAGTCTGCGGCCCATCCTGCATCTCCGCATTCCCCTATATAACCAGTGGGATTAGATAATCATCTAACACGAGAATAAGTTTAAGGGAAAAGGGGGGTATTTGTCCACTAATTGGGGGAAACGGCCGTGTACTTTAGGGGTTTACTCATAATTGGTCGGGAGATGTAGGGGTCGTCCAAAATTAATGGTTGCTCGGCGAGTTGGGACCGGAGCTATTACTCGATTTGAAATTTAACTTATTTGTTTGTACGTAGAGGGATTATGGTCCATTGTTCAGCGAAAGCAATTTACAGGGGTTGGCCCATTGAGTAGCTGTCCTATTGTCTCATGATGCGGTTATAGCGGCGCAGAAGCAGCCACAAGAGAAACATTTGCAGCAGCAAACCGATAATCAAGGGAAGCCAGAAACGGCCGTTGTCAGCCTGTGCCAGCCACAATACTTGGGCCGGCCAATAAGTAGGCACCAGGCCAAAGAGCCAGGTCCAGGGAGCCGGCACAAAGTAGGCAAGCAACGGCGGCAGCATGATAATGCCCATCCCCTTTTGCAAGGCAAAGCCCTGTACTTTATTGGTCGCAAACGCCGCCAGAAACAGGGCAAACAGAGGGGCCATCGGGGCCGCCACCAGAGCCACAGCCAATAAGGCGATTGTGCCGCCGGGGGCCAGTCCAGACAATAACAGCGTAACCATGGTCAAGGGAATGCTGATCAAGACCGGTACGGTTAAACGGTAAAACAGATAATTGTTTAACGACAGGGGCGTAACCTGCAAAGCAATAAGCGTCTGGTCATCCCGCTGGTCTAGCAGTAGAAAGCCGATGACCACTCCCGCCAACATTGGCCCCAGCAACACAATAGCATATCCCATAAAGGGGGAATAATAAGGCAGCAGTGGTACCTGCAGCAGCGCTTCTACTTGGGCCAACAGGGAGGGCAAAAACCAGCGGGCAGCCAGTGCCGCCACCAGCGGCAGTACAATCAGCCAGCGCAGAAGTGGATCCCGCCACACATTACGCATATCAACCGGTCCCAAGGCCCGCCAGGTTTGAATTACATTCATAGGAGTATTCGATGTCATTGTCGAGCTACGATAAAATGATAAAAAGCGTTTTGAGCCAGGCGAAACAGGAAAAAACTCCAGACGCAGGCTGCCAACAACCCATAGAGAATATCGGCCAGTGGGGCCGGGTTAAAGGCGGCCTGCATTAGCAGCCAGGGTGCTTGCAAGGGATGGAGATAGAGCAGCCAATGTTCCGGTAGGCCCAGGTAAGTCATCAGGGGCAGCATGAGCAGGCTGGTATATAATACTGACGGCATCAGGAATTGGTTGATGCTGTCGTAGCGAATGACCACCACAAAGCCGGTCAGGGTGAGCATCGCCGAGGCCCCCAGAACCGCCAGCAGAAAGAAGCCCGGACGTAAGTAAGAACCAACCAGCAGCACAATCAGCCCATTCTCAAACAGGGATAGCAGCGTTAGGGTGATTACTTTGGCGGCCAGGTATTCGCTGCGTCGCAGCGGGGTGACAATCTGGGCTGTCAGCGTACCTTCTTCTTTTTCCAGTAGTACCAGGCCGCTTACAAAATAGAAGGTGTTGATTAGCAGGTTGCCCACAATGAAGATAGGCAGCATCCAGGTGACAATCTCGTCCGTAAACTGGCGCAGCAAGATAACCATAACTACCATAACAAAAGCGGCAGCGTAATAAAAACCGTTGCGAAACTGGAGGCGCATGTCGCCCTCAATGGCGGTGAGTAATCGCTTCATGTCAGTGATTTGCCCGTTACCTGGATGAAAACATCTTCCAGCGTGGCTTCCTGGGTATGGATAGTCTGTACCGGCTGTGTACGCAGCAGGTGCAGAAAGCGGTTGTTGTGGCCCAGGTTGTTTAACTCAAATTCGGCCGTGTCTAAACGGCCGTTGGCCTGGTATTCGATGCGAACGGCTGCTTGGCCATAGGCCATTTTTAGCCGGCGCGGTGAGTCAACCAAGACAATTTTGCCTTCAACGATGAGGGCCACCCGGTCACACAGTTCCTCGGCTACGCTCATGTTATGGGTTGTCAAAAAAATCGTCTTGCCGGCTTGCTGCTGTGCCCGAATCAGGTCTTTGATACGCCGGGCATTCACCGGATCCAGGCCGGAGGTTGGCTCATCCAGAAAAAGTAGTTCCGGGTTGTGAACCAGGGCACGAGCCACGCTCAAGCGGTTCTTCATTCCTTTGGAATAATGGCCAACCAAAACATCCCCGTCTGCTTCCAATCCGACCAGGGCCAGTAGATCCTGGGGTGAGTGTGTTGGGCCGTGGTATAGGGCAGAAAAGTAGGTGAGATTTTCAACGGCCGTTAACTTCAAATAATGGTTGGGTAGCTCAAAGGAAACACCAATCCGCTCATAATAATCCGCTCCCCATCTCTGAAGATCTTGCCCCCATACCAAAACGCTGCCCGTATAGTCTTGCAGCAGACCGATGAGAATCTTCTGGATGGTTGATTTACCTGCTCCGCTTGGGCCCAGAAACCCAAAAATTTCACCAGGGGCAATAGAAAAAGTCAGGTTGTTTACGGCCGGTTTATCAGCGCCGGTATAGGTGAAATTTAATTGATTGACGTTGATCATCTTTTGTTACTCATTATTAGGCAGCGGTTCGGTGTCCGGCTGCGGTTGCAACAGCCGCTGCATTCCGGTTAACGTTTTGTGGGCAATTTGCTCCATTTCGGCCGCCGTTAGGGTGGACCAATGCTCCAAGAGCCAATGGTCCAGGGCGTCATCAATGGCCATTAACAAGCTGATGAGCAGCGTTGGGGGCAGATCGCTACGAATGGCTCCCACCTGCTGCCCTTTTCCGATCAGGTCGGCCAAAAACAGGTGCATCTGGCCAAAGGTGTCGGTTAGACCGGTCTCTTCTAGCTGTTCCGGTGTCAGGCGGCTGGCCGACTTGACCAGGCCGAACACCCACGGCT
>JAWOIM010000312.1:0-4339 GCA_046484685.1 Chloroflexota bacterium
CCGCCCGGCGCGTTTTGCATCCCTGAGATTGGGTGCCATTGGTCGTTAAGGGTTAGTCCAGGAACGTGTTGACCCAATCGAGGGCGTGCGCCGTATCGACGCGATAGTAGTAACCGGCTCCCACACAGTTGCCGTTCAACACGAAGGAACCGACGCCGCCGACGACGTTTGACTCACTGGAAAGGAGTGCCGGGCCACCGGAGTCACCGAAACAGGCCCCTCCTTGCCCCTGGCCCTTGCCGTTATTGCTGCCTAAATGGATGTTCCAGCCGCTGGTGTAGGCGCTGTTAAGCTCTACAATCTGCGGGTTGCCCTGGTAGCGTACGCGCTCCGCTTGCAGGTCCGGCACCACCGATTGCAGGCCATAACCGACGATATTCATTAACGGCGAAGGTCCGGGCGGGCGGTTGTAATAGAGATCATCCACGGCACCGGCCACAGGCAAAGCACCGTAGCCGACGTCTGTGACTGCTTCGGCCAAAACCACCACGCCAACATCGCTGGTGTTGGGGAAGGTGGCAAAGCCGTCATAGGCAGGATGGGCATACGGTGTGCCTTCTACAGAAGTAGCACCGCCGAACGGATATTCGGTGTTGCCTGTTAGATCGGAATCGAACCAGATACGGGCACCGGTCGCGCCAGACGTACAGTGGCCCGCGGTGAGTACGACTGTGGATGAAATAAGGGTCCCGCTGCAGCGCCAGGCCGGCGTGCCATTGACGTCAAAAATGAGCAGGCCGACGTAGGGATGGGCATCTCCATCTTCTTCCCCCCAGACAACGGCATAGACGGAGCTAACGGCTGCCGCCAGGATGGCCACCACCGCCAGTAGAACATAGAACTTTCTGCGTATCACTTTCCACCTTCCTTTTGGTTCGCAAAGATTATAAAAGTTGCGCCTGCCGCCAGCGGCATAGGGTATGGGATTAGGATTAACCCCGCTGTTTCGGGCCAAATTCAGTGGAGGTGTGTGTCGGTGAAGGAGTGTGGCCACTCTGCTGTTTTATGCGCTAATCATACAAGCGCCTATCGAGTTTTGAAATTATAGCGCTATTAATCTGGAGAGACAAGCGGTGTCCTCGAGGCCATGAACGATCCAGAGCAGCAAAAAATCCGCTAATTGCCCAATCCGTTGTTGCCGCCAACCACCACCGCCCAGGGCAGCACTTCCCAGCGTGAAACGTGATGCGTGAAACATGATGCGTGATACGTGATGCGTGAAGCGTGAAACGTGAATGGTAATCGGTAAACCGTAATTGGTAAACCGAACACCGATAACCGATAACGGATAACCGATCAGATGACAACTCGTACTGCTTCCCAGTATAATAGAAAGAAAGAGCGTTCTGCAAATTAAGAGTGACGATGGACGCACGACACACCAACGACAATGAAAAAACAGCTCTTTGGGAATTCAGCGGGTTGACAAGTCGTGCTGCGTAAAACGTGCCCGGTTCGCGAAGCCCATCACGCATCACGTTTCACGTCAGCCGCTCCGAAAGACCCGAAATCAGCGTTAATCCGCGTCCTATTATAAAGGAGTTTTAATGATGCGTATAGCTATTTTTTCTGACGTACATGGTAATTTGACCGCCCTGGAAGCGGTCCTGGACGATATTAAGCAGCAGGCCCCCGATATGGTGGCTTTTGCCGGGGATGCCTGCCTGTTCGGGGCGCGGCCCAAGGAGTGCCTCGACCTGATCCGCGACCAGAATATGGTCTGCGTCCACGGCAATACTGACCTGATGGTGGCCGGCCACGCCCTCCTGTCCGATGACATCAAGGAAGAAAGGAATGAGCGGCAGCGCACGGTGGAGAGTCTGAAAGAGTGGACGGCCGTTCAACTGACCGCCCACGACCGCAACTGGCTCGAAGGGCTGCCCTTTCTGCGCCGTATTTCGCCCACCACCAATCTCCACCACGACCTGCTCATCGTGCACGCCAATCCCCAGGATGTTGATCAGCCCATCTACCCGTCCGCAGACCAGCAGCAGCAGATGTGGGGCGAAGTGCGCCAGCCCGACGCCGACCTGCTGCCCCTCATGCAAGAGACGGTGGCCGGCGTCATGGCCTTTGGCCACTACCACGTGCCCAGTCTGCGCCTGTGGCAGGACATGCTGCTGGCCAATATCAGCTCCGTCAGCCTGCCTCTGGACGGCGACCGGCGGGCCAAATACGGCCTGCTTACCTGGACGGCCGGCGGGCCAAACCAGGGTGAGTGGCAGGTAGAACATCGTCGTGTCGAGTATGATGTTGAGCAAGCGCTGCAGGCATTGGCCGAGCGGCAGCCGCCCGGTTGGCAGGAGTTGCAAAAACGGCTGGTGCCTTAGGGGGATGGAGCCGGATATCAATTGGCCAGGAGCGTATGGCTGCGGAAGAGGCGGGTGGCGATCCACAGGGCCACAACGGCCGTTGCCAGCGACAAGCTTAAGCTGAGCAGCCATTGTAAGGGGGGAACGGCCGTTACTACCAGGCGCATGGGCATGGTTAACGGGGCAGTCAAGGGAAACAGGCTCAGCACCAGGGCCACCTTGCTGTTGGGTGCGCCCGTAATGGCCCCCAACAGCATCAGCGGCACAAAAACGGGCAGGGCGATTAAAAAAGTATATTGCGAACTTTCTTTTGGCGTGGGGATAATGGTCCCCACGCTGGCATAAATAGCGCCGTAGACCAGGTAGCCCACCAGAAAATGGGCCACAATTAGCCCCCAGGTTAAGGGGGACAACTGGGGCAGGGGAATATGGCTAAAAATATCCTGGCTGCCAAATAACAGATACCATAACAAGCTCCAGGTAGCAATCTGGACCAACCCGATAGCCCCCAACCCCAGCAGCTTACCCACCAACAATTCCCCCGGTCGCAGCGAGGAGAGCAAAATCTCTAATATCCGATTGTGTTTTTCCTCTGATAAATTTTGCAGTAGATAGCCGGCCGCCCCCATTACCGTCAGGTAAAAGAGAATAGAAATAAAAAAGACCAGGGTCAAATTACTTAAATAGTGGGCAGCCGTAAATTCGGCTGCGTGCGGCCGGTTCAAATCTATCATTTCCAGCGAAGCCGTAGGGGCCAGCAAGCGTATGCGCATTTCCGCTTCCGCCACAAAATTGACCAAAAGTAATTCGTATAGCGATTGTTGATGGGCAGCTACAGGTTCCCAGCGACCGGTATGAAGCGTAATCGTTTCCCTGGCGTCCAGGTGGGGAAACGTGGCCGGGATGACATAGTAGCCGCGAATATCCCCCTGGCGAAAAGCGCGGTAGGCGTCACTTTGACTGGCAAAAGGTACCAGGGTTGCTTCCGGCACAAAGGAGGGATAGGTTTCGATTTGGTTTGACAGATCAACCACACCCACAGGTAGGGTTGTGTCGCGCTCTTCACGGACAAAATCGGATAGAAGTGTGCCGGGATCAAAGCCACCTTCCGTCAATGGACCTCCCAAGTTGTTTATATCCAAATCGTCGGGTAGCTGGGGACGGGCGGCCAGGTTGACCAGGGCCATTCCCAGCAGCGTGACCAACGGTAGGATAAAGATGATGACTTGTGCCGACCGTCGATTGAGAACGGTCCTGAATTCATGACGACATACGCGCCCAATTTTTTTTATCATAGATCAAAGCCACTTAGAGCAGAGGGGTTCATTTCGATAACAGGCTGCGCCATTTGAGTCGCTGCTGGTAACGCAGCAAACCGTGGTGCAGCAAGCGACTGACCAGCCAGACAGCCAACAGCAAGGTGGCTATAAGCAGCAGCCAACTGCCCAGATATTGGATCAGAGGAATGGTGGTAATCTGGGACCGGACCAACAGCGTAACCGGAGAAGAGAAGGGAAATAGGGTAAAGAGAACGGCCATAGAACTGTTAGGATGGATGACGACCAGCATGGCCAGATAAGTCGGTAAAAGGGTTAACATGGTCAGGACGCTGACTCCATGCTGGGCTTCACCCATATTGGTCACGCTAAGCCCAATGCCTACCATTAAGGTGGCAGTTAGCAGATAGAAAGGCAAAAACCAACCCACGATGATCAGCCCCATAAGCGGCGGAATTGTGAGCGAGGGGGCATCGGGTATGGTCAGCAAAACCAGGTGTATGCCCAGCAGCAGCAGCCCGCTCCAGATGCCAATCTGGACTAGCCCAACCCCGGTCAGGCCGATAATTTTGCCGCTAACAAGCTGCAGCGGGGTCATCGATGACACCATAATTTCCATGGTCCGATTTTCTTTTTCATCTACAACTGCCTGGATCAGATAGCCGGCACTGGTAAAGATGCCCAAAACAAAAATGAAGCTGATGGCAAAGGGAAGGAAGTAGGTGAGTAAGGGGGGGGAGGGATCGGCCG
>JAWOIM010000444.1:0-11421 GCA_046484685.1 Chloroflexota bacterium
CCCGATGTTTAGCTCCCAGAACTTCTCGGTTCTGATGCCATTGCGACTGAAGGTCATGAAGTGGCCAGGCGACAACTCAAGTATATCCCTGAACGCTGTGCCCGGGGTTAAAGCAGTCCAGAATGTGTAGATTTGCGTGAGGTTCTGAGGGTCAAGTTCCCTTTTCACTTCGGGATTGCGGAACAGGGCCTTTATTTCTGAGGCGAAATAAAAAACGCCATTGGCGATTGTATAGAAGAGTGGTCTGATCCCCACCCTGTCACGTGCGAGGAACAGTTCCTCCTTCTGCTTGTCCCAGATGGCGAAGGCGAACTGGCCGTTCAGCATACTGAGGCAGCTCTTGCCGTGCTGGGCGTAGAGGTTGACCAGCACCTCGGTCGTGTTGTCGCGTCACGCAAATTGTTTAACCAGGTTGTAAATGGCTCTTTACCAGCATCATCGCGATATATGATAATTTTCTTAACCGCATTATCTTTAGACATTATTTGACATATTTCTTAGGTTAGCTGATAGTGTAGCATAGCCAACTATAGTTGGCAACTGGTGTTGGTAAATCGAGTATGGCAAGAAATCGTGGGGCGCAGACCTGACAGGTTTGGCAAACCTGTCAGGACTCCCACAAAACGTTGCCATACTCTGGTAAATCTTACTTAAAATGGTGGCCAAAACTGCACAAAAAAATGGTTACGCTTATCCAACAAAAGGCAGCGGCCCCAAAAAGCCCAAAGACTATAGGCTTTCGCAGGCTTAGGGGCAAAGGTAGTATCAGGAGGCCAACGACCCCACCGGCCACTGCACTCAGTATCACCAGTGTTATCACCCACCGCCCGCGGCTGTTAACAAACAGCCAGCCAGCGACACCCAGAACAAAGCCGGCCACAATGGGCCATTGTATTTCGCCTCGCATTTGAGAAATGGCCGCCGCACTCAAGCCAAGCAGCGCATAGACTAGAGGCCACCACCAGTCAATTTCACCCAGGTAACGTTTGACCCCTCACATTTTACGGCTCACGCACCGGCCACAACTGAAACCCGGCCTGACCGAAATGGCGGTCAAAGGTAAACGCCTGATACAACTGCTGTTGCTGCATCACCATAAAACTGGTGCAATCGGTAAAAGCCCATTCTTTATCGTCATACTGCTGAAACATCTGCCAGGCTTCATCCCAAATTGTGTCATCAATGCGGTAAATTTGAATTGATTCGGAGTTAAGCGCCCAGCGGCCGAACGCTATGGCTCGATGATGGCCATAATGGGTGAGCAGGTGGGTAAGGCTCTCATCCAGAATGTAATCGGTGGTAACAAGCTGAAAGCGTGTTCGTTTCAAGCCGGCAAAGGCGGTTGAAGCCGGCCGGTGATATTTGTCATTTTTGGCGGAAAGTGCCACCCAGGCGCTGGTGTCCACAAACAATTTCATGACTACGACTCTGGCTCCAGATCCCAATCACGCGTATAGATATATTTGTCATGATTGACAGAGCCATCGACCGGGCCGCCTTCGACCATGCCAATGATATTCCAGATGGGATCATCTTCGCTGATGATAGGCAATTCTTCTTCTTCATCAACATCGGCGACGTACTCAACCAACGCCTCGCGAATCTGGTGGGCCAGGGTCAGCCCTTCCCGTTCGCCGCGCTCCTTGAGCTGTTCATAAATATCGCGGGGCAAATAAACCTGGGTACGGACCATTTTTTCAGACATGGTGATTACCTCATCAAAGCGATTAGATGTATGTAGTATACATCTATACTTTGTACGGGACAAATAGTGCGTAGTGCGTAACGACCACTTCTACGCACTACGTATTATGCACTACGCATAAACACAACCGCCTCACTATCTTGCAACACTCTACTTACTCTTGACACCATTATAGACCTATTGTATATTATGACCCAACTGGAACCGGTTCCATTGGACACCTTTTTCATGGTATATAACACCCTCAATCCTGGTTTCCAAAACAGATGTGGCAATACTTTCCTAACTGTTTGCCTCAACCCTTCTCAGGAAAAAGCGATGGCCACTGCCACTATTAAAGACGTTGCCAAAAAAGCGGGCGTAGGCGTAGGGACTGTCTCGCGTGTGATTAACGGCAGCCCTGCTGTCAGCGATGTTACCCGTCACAAAGTTATTTCCGTAATTGAAGCCCTGGATTACACCCCCAACGCCAACGCCCGCCGCCTTTCTTTAGGCAAAACAATGACCATTGCTGTCATTGTGCCCTTCTTCACCCGCCCCTCTGTCGTGGAACGTTTGCGCGGTTTAGAAAAAACATTGGCACAGAGCGAATATGATCTTATACTTTATAACGTAGAGACTATTCATCGCCGCCATGACTGCTTTCGAAACGTTCCTCGCCGTGAACGGATTGACGGCATGATCATCATCTCCTTAATGCCTACCAACGAGGAAGCAGATCGGTTGAAACAAACCGGTGTACCCATCGTTTTGGTGGATACACACCACCCTCAATTTAGCTATGTTATGATTGACGATGTAGATGGCGGTTATAAGGCCACCAAATATTTAATCGAACTAGGACACCGCAAAATCGCTCACATTGGTGACTTCATCGACAATCCATTCAATTTCCAACAAATCTCTGATCGGTATCAAGGGTATCGTCAGGCACTGCAAGAAGCGAACATTCCTTTCCGTGCCGACTACCATCAAGAAGGAAAACATAGCCGTCTTGAAGCCCGGCGGTTAGCCCGGCGCTTATTGGCTTTGGCCGATCCACCTACGGCTGTCTTTACCTTTAGCGATACACAGGCCATTGGCATCCTGGAAGCGGCGCAAGAATTAGGGCTGCGCGTACCTGAGGAACTTTCTGTAATCGGGTACGATGACATCGAGATCGCTGAATATCTGCACCTGACAACTATCCGTCAATCTCTATTCCAATCTGGGGTTGAGGGCGGGCAGATACTTCTCGACGCTATGGCCACCAACACACAGCACCCACAGGAGATTGTGTTGCCAACGGAACTCGTTGTACGCCGCACCACAGCTCCCCCACTAACAGCTTAACAGACAAGCCTAAATCCCATAAAAGGAGGTGAGTAGTTCCAAACAAGCTGTTTATTACTAAGAATTAACTTTACAAACATTTTCCCAAAGGAGGAAAAGAAATGTCTAACCGTAGATTATGGAGTATCCTGAGCTTACTGCTCGTTTTTTCACTCTTTCTGGCTGCTTGTGGTGGTGATACCACGCCTGCGCCGGAGGCTCCCGCCGATGCACCGCCGGCTGTTGAAGATCCGGCCGATCCGGCCCCGGTCGACCCGGCACCGGCCGACCCGGTAGCACCCGCCGACGATATCGTTTTGTCAGTGTTTGCCGGTAACGTCGGTATGGAAAAAGAATTGACGGAAGCCGCCGCGGCCCGTTATATGGAACTCAACCCCAACGTCACGGTGCGCGTCATCGATACCCCGGACTTTGTTGAAGACCGCCTGGGCGTCTACCTACAACTCTTTGAAGCCCGTTCATCCGAAGGTGACGTCTTCCAGATTGACGTAATCTGGCCTGGCGACCTGGAAGAGCATTTCGTAGACCTGTATGAGTATGGGGCCGCCGATATCGTGGATGCCCACTTCCCGGCCATCATTGAGAATAACACGGTAGACGGCCGTCTCATTGGTATCCCCTGGTTTACCGACGCCGGGCTGCTCTACTACCGCACCGACCTGCTGGAAAAATACGGCTATGATGGCCCTCCCGCCACCTGGACTGAGTTGGAAGAAATGGCTCAGACCATTCAGGACGGCGAGCGTGCCGACGGCAACCAGGACTTCTGGGGCTTTGTCTGGCAAGGTAACGCCTATGAAGGTCTGACCTGTGACGCGCTGGAATGGATTGCCTCCAACAATGGTGGCAGTATTGTAAGCCCGGACGGTGTCATCACCATCAACAACCCCAACGCTATCGAAATTATCGACCAGGCTGCCGGCTGGGTTGGTACCATCTCTCCGCCCGGCGTAACCGGTTACGGTGAGGAAGAAGCCCGTGGTGTCTGGCAAGCCGGTAACGCTGCCTTTATGCGCAACTGGCCCTATGCCTACTCCCTGGGTCAGGCTGACGACAGCGCCATTGCCGGTCTGTTCGATGTCTCCCCGCTGCCCGCCGGCAGCGATGCCCCGGCCGCTACGCTAGGGGGCTGGCAGTTGGCCGTCTCCCGCTACAGCGCCAACCCGGCTCAGGCTGCTGACCTGGCCTTCTTCATGGCTTCCTATGATGAGCAAAAGATTCGTGCCGTCGAAGGCAGCCTGAACCCGACCATCATGGACCTGTACGAGGATGATGACGTGCTGAACGCCAATCCCTTCTTCGGCAGCCTTTATGATGTCTTCATCAACGCGGTGGCCCGCCCCTCAACAGCAACAGCCCCCCAATATGCCCAAACCTCCAGCCTCTTCTTCAATGCCGTGCATGACGTTCTGACCGGTAACACTGACGCCGAAAGCGCCTTTGAAGAATTAGAACTGGACCTGGAAGATCTGCTGGGCTTCCCCACCGGTCAACCCTAATCTGTAACCCCTTATCCACCTGAACAGTCTGGCTGTTAGCCTGTTCAGGTGGAGGACCGGGTCGAAGCGGGTTTCTTGCTTCGACCCGGTTTATTCAATCAGTTCTAAGCCACCCTGGTTATTATAAGCCGCAAGAGGACGGTACCGGGTGACTAAAGACTCGTTCCGGCCTAATCGCCGGCAAGTCGTCTACCTTGGAGGGAGAACTGTATCATGGCTGAAGTCACAGCAAAACCCCAGAAAAAAAAGCAGAGTACCCTGGCCAATCAAGAAGAACGATTAGCCTATTTTTTACTTATCCCTACTTTTGTTATTCTTTTTACGATTGCCCTCTATCCCCTGGCCACTGTTTTTTACAACAGTATGACCAATCGTGTATTTGCCAGCGCTCAACCGGTTGAATTTGTCGGTTTTGAAAATTATGCCCGGCTTCTCAGTATTACCGTGCGTGAACTACCACCGGTCAGGGATGAGGCCACAGGTGAAGTGCTGGTTGATCCTGATACTGGCCGGACGGTATATGAAAGGCCATTAGCCATCCTACCCCGTCAACCACGTGCCTATCGAGAACTAGGTCAATTTGGTATCTTTGGCAACCGGTATGTGATTGGGGCTACCGACCGCAACTTTATCCGCTCTATTTGGGATACACTGGTCTTTACCGTGGCCTCGGTTGGGTTGGAAACGGTATTGGGACTTGGCGTCGCTCTGGTCGTTAACTCCCAGTTTCCGGGCAGAGGGATGATGCGGGTGGTCATGCTGGTTCCCTGGGCCATTCCTACGGCCGTTTCTTCCCGTATGTGGGAATGGATGTTCGGCTCTACCCGAACCGGATTCTTCAACGTCGTCTTCCAAAATCTGGGCATCGGGGATGGGCAGATACCCTTCCTGGTAGATCCTACGTGGCAGTTGCCGGCCATGATCGCTATCGACGTTTGGAAAACAACCCCCTTCATGGCCTTACTTCTGTTGGCCGGCTTGCAGCTCATTCCCAGCGATGTTTACGAAGCGGCCAATGTGGATGGGGCCAGCAAAATGCGCCAATTCTGGTCGATTACTTTGCCCTTGCTCAAACCGACGCTGGCTGTAGCCCTCGTGTTCCGCACCCTGGACGCCATTCGTGTTTTTGATGTCTTCCAGATTGTGTTGGCCAAACGAAAATTCTCCATGGCCAGTTTTGCTTACTATGAACTCATCGACAATCAAGCCATGGGATACTCATCGGCTGCCAGTGTGGTCATCTTTATAATTATCACTGCTTTTGCCATCGCCTACATTAGACTACTAGGAGTAGAGGACGAATGAAATCACCAGCTATGGAACTCCTCAAACGGGGCCTCTTTTGGCTTCTCGTTATTGTGATCTTTGTCTATCTGCTGTTTCCGTTCTATTGGGCCATCAACTCCTCACTCAAGACGGAAAATCAATTGCAGATGACGCCGGCCACCTTTGTACCTCGTGACTCTGCCGGAGAAATTTCGCCCACGCTGCAAAACTACCAGGCTGTTTTTCAAAATGATCGTTTTGTGCGCGGGCTGGTTAACAGCGTTATTGTGGCAGTGACCACAACCGCTATCTCGCTGGCTGTGGGTGCTTTTGCTGCCTTTGCCCTGGGCAAGCTTCGCTTCCGCGGCAGAAGCCCTTCCCTCTACGTTATCCTGTCAATGACCATGTTCCCGCAAATAGCGGTGCTTACAGGATTATACGCAGTGATCAGGACCTTACAACTGCCGGCTATACCCAGTATGATCCTCTCCTACATGATCTTTACCCTGCCCTTTACCGTCTGGGTGTTGACCGCTTTTTTCAAGGGCTTACCCTCCGAAATTATGCAGTCGGCCCAGGTAGATGGGGCCACGCCGTTCCAGACTTTCTACCTGATTCTGCTGCCCCTGACCGCCCCGGCACTGGTCACAACCGGTCTACTGGCTTTCATCAACGCCTGGAACGAATATCTGTTCGCCCTGACCTTCACCACCATTGAGCCGGATGCGCGTACTGTGCCGGTAGCGATTGCCCTCTTCACCGGGCAAATCTCCCGCCAGGAACCGTTTGGTGAGATCATGGCCGCGGCCGTAGTCGTGACGCTGCCGCTGCTGGTTTTGGTTGTATTTGGCCAGCGCAAGATTGTGGCCGGCCTGACGGCGGGAGCGGTCAAAGGGTAAGGCTAAGGCTAGAAAGATTTTCACTCTGACAACGTGATGCGTGAAACGTGAAACGTGAGGCAACCCTTCACGCATCACGTTTCACGCATCACGTTTCCCTATGGACTACTATGAGCAATCAGACTAATTGGTATCAAGAAGCGGTATTCTATGAACTCTACATCCGGGCCTACCGTGACGAAAACGGGGACGGGCATGGCGACTTTAGCGGCGCTATCAAGAAGCTAGACCATATCAAGGCGCTGGGGGTGAACTGCATTTGGATTTTGCCCATGTATCCTTCGCCGCTGCGTGATGATGGGTATGATGTGGCTGATTATATGGATATTCATCCCGATTATGGCAATCTGGATGATTTTAAGGCCTTTCTGGACGCGGCCCACGAGCGCGGCTTAAAAGTAGTCACAGATATGGTGATGAACCACACGTCTGACCAACATCCCTGGTTTCAGGCAGCTCGTGAAGATCGCAACTCGCCCTATCGGGATTATTACGTTTGGAGTGATACAGGTACGGAATATGCCCAGACGCGCATCATTTTTCTCGACTCTGAGCCGTCTAATTGGACCTATGACGAGGTGGCCGGACAATATTTCTGGCATCGCTTTTACCGCACCCAGCCTGACCTGAATTATGACAATCCGGCCGTGCATGAAGAGATGTTCAACATCATTCGCTTTTGGCTGGATATGGGTATCGACGGCTTTCGGGCCGACGCCGTGCCTTACCTTTACCAGCGGGAAGGCACCAATTGTGAAAATTTGCCGGAGACCCACGCCTTTTTGAAGCAAGTGCGCCGCCTGCTGGATGAAGAGTACCCGAATCGGGTATTGATTGCCGAGGCCAACATGTGGCCGGAAGATTTGCTGCCTTATTTTGGGGAGGGGGATGAGTTCCATATGTGTTTCCATTTTCCCATTATGCCCCGCCTTTTTATGGCCCTAAAGCGTGAAGATAAAACGCCCATTATCAAGATTTTGGAGCAGACGCCGGCCATTCCGCCGGGAACGCAGTGGCTGACTTTTTTGCGCAACCATGATGAGCTGACATTAGAAATGGTGACGGAGGAGGATCGGGAGTGGATGTGGGCACAGTACGCACCTGAACCACGCATGAAACAAAACCTCGGTATCCGGCGGCGGCTGGCTCCGCTGCTGGACAATGAGAAACCGCGCTGGCGGCTGCTGCACGCCCTTTTCCTCTCGCTGCCGGGGGCACCGATTGTCTATTATGGGGATGAGATCGGCATGGGGGATAATATCTGGCTGCCGGACCGGCATGGCTGCCGCACGCCCATGCAGTGGACGGCCGAAAAAAACGGCGGCTTCTCCGAGGCAAAAACAACCTATTTCCCCGTCAATGATGATGAGATCTTTGGCTACGAGCCGGTCAACGTGGGCGCCCAGGAAGAACCATCTGATTCTTACCTGAACCTGACCCGCTTTCTTATCCAAACGCGCCAGAATCAGCCCGCCCTGCGGCAGGGGGAACTAGAATTTGTAGAGACGGACAACACGGCCGTTCTGGCCTACTGGCGGCATAGTCCCCAACAACGAATCTTTTGCCTCTTTAACCTCAGCACCGAGCCGCAGCCGGTTGAACTCACTATGCAGGATCTCCACTTCCCCCTGCGTGACCTGCTGCATCCGGACGGTGAGCCGCTGACGGAAACGGCCGTTATCCTCCAACCACACGCCGCCCATTGGTATATCCATGACTAAAAAAGTTTCTACTATAGTCGCCAAGATATTGACATAGATGAGTGATTCCCAGATATATCTTAATGACCTCTTGGACGGTCCTCTGCATCAGCTTGAGCCGTTAGAGCAAGAGATTTTCCGGCTGCGATTTGAACAACATTTTGGGGATCTGTTACGGCCGTTAACCAACCTCTACGGCCATCTGGACGATTTCGACCACCACCTGAGCCGGCTTCTCCACATCGTCGCTTGCGCCTACCGCGACCGGCCCGCTGAACTGCGCCTGCTCAACCTCAAACGCAGCGCCGAACCGGACTGGTTCCAGCAGTCCAACATGATTGGCTACGTTTGTTACACCGACCGCTTCGCCGGCAAGCTGGCCGACGTGGCCGCCAAAATCCCTTATCTGCAAGAACTGGGCGTCACCTATTTGCACCTGATGCCCCTGCTCCAGCCCCGGCCGCGCCCCAACGACGGCGGCTACGCCGTGAGCGACTACCGCGCCGTCAACGCCGACCTGGGCACAATGGACGACCTGCGCCAACTGGCCACCGATCTGCGCCGGCACGGCATCAGCCTCTGCATCGACCTGGTGTGCAACCACACCGCCCAAGAGCATGAATGGGCACAGCAGGCCCGTGCCGGCGATCACCACTACCGCGACTATTACCTTACCTTCCCCGACCGTACCCTGCCCGACCGCTATGAAGCCACGCTGCCCGAAGTCTTCCCCGACTTTGCCCCCGGCAACTTCACCTACGACGACACCATGCAGCGCTGGGTCTGGACCACCTTTAATGAGTACCAGTGGGACCTCAACTACCAAAACCCTCGCGTCTTCGCCGAAATGCTGGAAACCATTCTCTACCTGGCCAACCAGGGGGTCGAAATTTTACGGCTGGATGCGGTCGCCTTCATGTGGAAACGGCTGGGAACCGACAGCCAGAACCAGCCCGAAGCCCATCACATCCTGCAGGCGTGGCGTGCCTTAACCCGCATCGCTGCTCCTGGCCTCATCCTCAAGGCAGAGGCCATTGTGCCGCCCGATAAGCTGATTAAATATCTGGGCGCGGGCGAAGCGGCCAACAAAGCGTGTGAACTGGCCTACCACAACGTCCTCATGGTGCTGCTGTGGAGCGCTCTGGCCGAGCAGCAGGTGCGGCTGCTGACCCACGCCCTGAACCAGATGCCGGAAATTCCGTCCGGCTGTGCCTGGAATACGTATGTGCGCTGCCACGACGACATCGGCTGGGCCATCACGGAGGAGGATGCGGCCGGCGTGGGGCTGAATGGCTTTGCCCATCGCGCCTTTCTCAGCGACTTTTACAGCGGCACTTTTCCCGGCAGCTTTGCCAAAGGAGCCGTCTTTCAATTCAACCCCAAAACGGGCGACCGGCGCATTAGTGGCTCATTGGCTTCGCTGGCCGGGTTGGAAACGGCCGTAGCTGCCGGCGATCCCTACCAAATCGACCTGGCCGTGCGCCGCATCCTGCTGCTGCACACCCTCATCTTCGCTTTTGGCGGCATCCCCCTGCTCTACATGGGAGATGAGATTGGCCTGCTCAACGATTACACCTACCAGGACAATCCCCACCTGGCCGGCGACAACCGCTGGCTGCACCGCCCCCTCATGGATTGGCAGTGGGCCGAGCGCCGTGACGACCCACAAACGGTAACAGGCAAGTTGTTTCAAGGCTTACAAAAACTGATCCAAAAGCGGAAGCAGCTACCCGCCCTGCACGCCCAGGCCGGCACCTACCCGGTCTGGACCTACAATGACCACGTTTTTGGTCTGATCCGCATGAGCGCCCGCGGCCGCGTGCTGGTTCTGGCAAACTTTACCCCACAGCCGCAAACGGTCAGCAGCCAGCGCCTACGCGAGCTAAAATTGGGCGGTCCGCTCTTTGACTGGCTCAACGACTACCAGCGCAGCGGCGATCAGGACCTCACGCTAGAGCCATACCAGGCGCTCTGGCTGGAAAGAATTGAGCCGTAAGAAAACAGCGGACAGCCAGGATTTACGGGTTTTCTGTTGTACCAATGTTAGGTGGCTGGCAAGGATTGGAGGAAAGTAATTGGTGTTGTTTGGGTGGCGATTGAAGGTGTGTGAGCCAATAAACCTAATAGGTCACTTACCGGTGGTTTACGAAGGATTTCCCAGACTAATTCTTGTAATTCTTCTGGTAGCGTTGAAACACCGGTAATGGGAAAGCTGCGTCGTCCCAGTTCGGTATTTTCAGCTAAGATTGAGTACTCAAAAAATGTAACACCAATTGCCTTACGCTCTTGTTTATTGATTCGCAGCAAAATATGCTCATTTAATTCTATCCCTGTTGCCCTTTCACCGGGATAAAATGAAACGTATAATGTATCACTAACGCCATCGTAGTTAAAAATTGGTTTGTCCATAACTCACCCGATTTCTTTCTGATAAGCGGTTACGATGTAGTTGTTTGGTCTCAACGCGCCCTGCTCATTTCTACTAAATTTATCTTGAACGGTCCAGCGTTTACCATGATTCATAAAAGGATTCTATCAAATCTAACCTATAATTAAAAGCTAATGGTGATCAAAATGAAACAAAATAACGATCTATACGGTGGTATTGAAGCAGGCGGTACGAAGTTTGTCTGCGCGGTGGGCAGGGGACCTGATGATATTCGGGCGGAGGTGCGTTTTCCCACAACCAATCCGGATGAGACGATTGGGCAGGCGATTCGCTTTTTTGAAGAACAGCAGGCGGCACATGGTCCGCTGGCGGCGCTGGGTGTGGCCGCTTTTGGCCCGGTGGACCCCCATCCCCAATCACCGACGTTTGGTTACATTACGACAACGCCCAAGCCGGGCTGGGCCAATACTGATTTTGCCGGCCGTTTACAGGCCGCGCTCAATCTGCCCGTTGGCTTTGACACCGACGTCAACGGCGCGGCCCTGGGCGAGCATCGCTGGGGAGCAGCCCAGGATGTGGATACCTTTGTCTATCTGACAATTGGAACGGGGGTTGGGGGTGGGGCGCTGGT
>JAWOIM010000516.1:0-3741 GCA_046484685.1 Chloroflexota bacterium
GCCCCTCGTTGGGATTAGAGGGAAAATGGTAAGCAGTAAGCAGTAGTCAGTAGTCAGTAGTCAGTAGTCAGTAGTCAGTAGTCAGTAGTCAGTAGTCAGTAGTCAGTAGTCAGTAGTCAGTAGTCAGTAGTCAGTAATGTCGCTGCGCGTACGGTAACACGACGCACTACGCACTACGCACTATGCAATACGCACTACGCAAATCATGCCTAAAACGACTTATTTGATTCAACGGCGACGCACACGACGGGCGCGGCAGCAGCGCAACGGCCGTTCTCTGCTGCGTACGGTAGGGCTGCTCTTTTTGACGCTGGCCATTGCCGGCTTTTTTGTAGGGCTGGTGGCGGTAGTGGGCGTCACGGCCGTTTACAGCCAGACCACCCAGGAACTGCCCCCCTACGCCAGTCTGACCGCCGCCCCGGCACCCGACCCGGCCCAGGGCAGCACCATTTACGCCTGGCGCAGTCTGGCCGATCCCCAGCCCGTGCCCATTTACCACCTGCGCCCGCCAGCGCCCCAGGCCAGCCCCTGGCTCAACCGTGCCCAGATACCCGACAGCGTGGTCAACACCACATTGGCCGCTTTCCAACAAACCGAGCCGCCCTTTGGTCCCGGCTGGCAGCGCCTCTACGCCCTGCTGCTGCGCCAAACCCCGGCCCAGGCCCACAGCCATCTACTGCATCACCTGGTCAGCCACCAACTGCTGGCCGAGGCCCCGGCCGACCATCCCCTGACCCAGTTGCGTGCCCTACTCTTGAGCCATCGTGCTGCCCAAACCTTTACATTGGATCAGCTCGTTGAGTGGCAGCTTAACAGCGCCTACTACGGCAATCTGGCGCTGGGCATTGACGCCGCTGCTTACGTCTATTTTGGCCGGCCGGCCGCTCAGTTGACAGTGGGCGAAGCCAGCCTGTTGGCCCCCGTCCCCTTGCAGCCGGCGGCCAATCCTGTTGACGACCGGCCCACGGCCCGCGCCCGCCAGGCTGATTTGCTCGAAGGCATGGTAGCCGCCGATCTAATTAGCAGTGCCGAGGCCGCTGTGGTCACGGCCGTGCCTATCCCCATTCGCCCACCGCTGGACGGCCGTTTCGACATCATCGCCCCCCACTTCGCTCACCTGGTTCAGCGCCAGCTCGAAAAACAATATAGCCCCCACCAACTGCTCAACGACCACCTGCAAATTTACACCACGCTCGACCTGAGCTGGCAGCAGCAGGCAGAATGTCTCAGCCGTGCCCATGTAGCTCGCCTCTCCGGGTCTGTGGGGGACGGGCTGCCCGCCGATGAGCGAGACCGCTGCGCTGCCCTCCCCTATTTGCCCCCTCCGGATGGAGAAAATTTAGGTCGTGACCGGCAGGTCAGTGAAGCGGCCGTGGTCATGCTCCACCCGCGTGACGGCACGGTCCGCGCCCTGGTCGGCGGCCTGAGCGATTGGCAAAGTGGGGCCGCCAACCTGGCCGTTGATGTAGCCCATCCGCCCGGCAGCAGCCTGGCCCCTTTCATCTACCTGACCGCACTCAGCCAGGGGTACACCGCCGCTTCGATGGTTCTGGATATAGAAACGGATTTTGGGGCCATGATGGGTGGCAGCTCTTTTGTGCCACAGAATATCAACGGCCGTTTTCAAGGCCCCATCCGGCTGCGTCAGGCGTTAGGCAGCGGCGACTTTGTACCCGCCGTTCAGGTGTTAAGTTGGGTAGGGGTGGAGCGCACCTTGCGCACGGCCCACAACCTGGGGCTGACAACCATGGATCAGCACAGCAGCCGCTATGGTCTCTCCCTGCCCCTGAGCGGCGGAGAAGTCACGCTGCTCGACATGGCCTACGCCTATGGCGTCCTGGGCCACATGGGCCTGATGGTCGGCCAACCCTCCCCGGACACTCGGCCCGACTATCGGGGGCTAGACCCGGTCCTTATCGAGCGGGTGGAGGCGCAGGACGGCACAATTCTGTACCAATATGCCCCCCAACAGCGGGAAATTTTGTCCCCCCAACTGGCCTTTATCCTAAACGATATGCTGGCCGACCGCAGCGCTCGCTGTGCCACCTGGGGCTGTCCCAACCCGCTGGAGCTGCCGCTCAACCGGCCGGCGGCGGCCACCAGCGGCACCACGGCCGACTATCGCGGGGCCTGGACGGTGGGTTATACGCCGGAACTGGTAACGGCCGTTTGGGTAGGCAATCGGGATAATCGCCCCACGGCTGAGGTGACGGGCATGGCCGGGGCGGCGCCTATCTGGCAGGGGCTAATGGGCTGGGCTTTGCAAACGGAAGCGGTTGGCTTGTGGCCGCGGCCGGCGGGCCTGGTGGAAACGGCCGTGTGTGACGTCTCCGGCCTGCTGCCGACTCCACACTGCCCTACCGTCTCCGAACTGTTTATGGCCGGCACCCAGCCCACGCTGCGCGACACCATTTTTCAAGAAGTGGCCATCAACCGGGAAACAGGCCGTCGGGCGACCCTTTACACGCCCCCAGATCTAATCGAGCGGCGCGTCTACCGCATCTACCCGGAAGCGGCCGCCGCCTGGGCCGCAGAAAACGGGCTGGAAACACCGCCGGCCGAGTACGACACCATCATCCCCGCCACCGTGCCCGATGAGGTGGCCGCCATTACCAGCCCGGCCCCATTCGCCGCCATCGGGGGGACAATTGCGATTACGGGTACGGCGCAGGGCGGCCCGGCGGGCGAGCCGTTCAGCCATTACCGGCTGGCTTATTTTCGCGGCCTGACGCCGACCAACTTGCAGACGATTGTGGATAATGTGCGTACGCCCCGCCATCAGGAGACGCTGGCCGAATGGGATGTATCAAACCTGAGCGGGTTGTATACGCTGCTGTTGACGGTGGTGGCTGAAGACGGCCGTTTCACCGAAGTCAGCACCCATATCACCATTGATAACACCCCCCCTACCGTGCAGCTCACCTTTCCTCAACCCGGCCAGACGCTTACGCCTGACGGGGCTTACCTGACCTTCAGCGCCCAGGCGGAGGATAATTTGCGCCTGGCGCGGGTTGATTTTTATCTGGACGGCAGCAGTGAGCCGTTTGCCAGCAGCCTAGCCGGCAGCCGGCAACCTGGGGCCGGCCTACGGCGTACGCTGGCGCGTGCGCGGCAGCGGCTGCCACAGCGTGCGCGCCCAGGCGGTGGATGGGGCGGGCAATGTGGGCGAGAGTTCGGCCGTTTCGTTTTGTGTGGAGAACAACGGATAGGAAATTAGCGGATTATCATCCGTTCATTTCACAATCCGATGTTCTCTTACGGAAACAGCGACTCATCAACAGCCCTGGCCCGGCGCTGCAAGAAATACCAAAAGCCCAGGTTGAACAATAAATAACCGGCCGTAAACAACAAATAGCTCATCCGCAGCCAAAAGGGAGTACCATAGCCGCTGAGCGACGAGGCGTAAAAGATGAATGTAGCCAGCCAACTCACAGATAAACCCAGCATCACGGGGCCGATCCGTTTACCCAGCGGCAGCCGCCGCCAGGTGGGGAAAATGAGCAGCAGCAGGGAAATGATTGGCGGTCCCAGGAAGAGCATCAGCCAGAGGATAAACCCTTCGCGCCCGATATACGCCGCATCCGTCAATGCAAACAGGAGAAAGGTCAGGACAGCGCCCAAAGCCATGTGCAGGAAACGCTGGATGGTTTCCATTTGTCGCTTGAGCGAAACGGCCGTTGCCATTTCCTCTACTTCACCATAGTCAAGCATCTGCTGTTTCATATTCATTTCGTCACCTCA
>JAWOIM010000555.1:0-18633 GCA_046484685.1 Chloroflexota bacterium
AGCTAAGGCTTCACGGCCGTTTTCGGCTGCAATCACCTGGTAGTCTATCAACTGCAAACTCTGGACTATAGCTTGCCGGATAGCGGCATCGTCTTCCACGACCAAAATAGTCTGACCTTGACCCTGGAGGAGGGTGGTGGTGTCGGGTTCGGTCGTTTCGATCCCTTCTGCAGTCAAAGCCGGAAAATAAAGCAGGAAGGTGGTCCCTTGCCCGATTTCCGTTTCCACGTCCAGGTAGCCGTCATGCTGCTGCACAATACCATACACCTGGGCCAGTCCCAGCCCAACCCCTTTGCCCACTTCTTTGGTAGTGAAGAACGGTTCAAAAATGCGACCTAGCGTCTGAGGCGGGATACCGGTGCCGCTGTCGGCTACGCGCAGGACGATCCAATCGCCCGACGTCATCTCCGGTACAGGCGGGGTGTCAGCGGTCGCCAGAGACAAATGGGCCAGACTGAACTGCAAGCGCCCCCCTTGCGGCATGGCGTCGCGGGCGTTGACGGCCAGGTTCATAACCACCTGCTGCATCCGGGAGGGATCGGCGTAAATGGCGTAAGCGGCCGGGTCGTAATCTAGTTCAATAGACACATTTTCCGGCAGCGTGCGCCTGAAGAGGACAGTCAGGTCTTGCAAAAATGCCACCAGGTCCAACGGTTGGCGGGCCAGCAACGATTGCCGACTAAAGTCCAGGATTTGTTGGGTGAGGTCGGCGGCCCGATAAGCCTGCTGCTCTATCATTTCCAACCCCTTCTGGATAGCCGGCGGTAGTTTGGCCGTGCGCTGCATAATTTGGACATGCAGGACCATGGCGGCCAGGATGTTGTTAAAATCATGGGCGATGCCGGCGGCCAGTTGCCCCACGGCCGACAGCCGTTCCTGTTCCTGTACCTGCTTTTGGATTTCTCGTCTCTGGGTCACGTCGCGCACCACCAGTACCCAACCCATATGGCCGGGATTGCTTTCTACCGGCCGGGCTATCGTTTCAAAGCACCGATCAGTCATATTGATCTCGTGCCACAAGCCCTTGGGTGGCGAGGTCAATAGTTCGACCAGGGAACGGTCGCCCAGGTGAGTCAGTGGGCCGTTTTCCTGGTCAGGGACCAGCAGGTGCAAATACGCTTCGGCCACGGGGTTGGCCAGGATCACCTGCCCGGCCGTGTCCAGCAGCAGCACTCCCTCCGGCACCGTGTCTACGATGTGTTGTAGTTGGGCCTGGCTGCGCTGCAACGCCTCCTCGGCTCGCTTACGCTCCGTCACGTTTACGCCTGTGCCAAATACGCGCTCCACTTCACCCTGTTCGTCTACAAGGGGGATAAAATTTGAGTCCCACACGACCCCCGCCACCTCTACCTCGAAATGTTGCACTTCACCGGCCAATGCCCGGCGTGTGGCTTCAATAATAACTGGATACTCCCGGTATATCTCGAATACAGATGCGCCTACCAGTTGATCTGGCTGCAAACCCAAATTTTCCAATCCTTTACCGCGCGACAGGAGGAAAATGCCGTCAGCGTCAATCTCGTTGGCTATGATGGTCAGGTTGTTGAGCATCACCTGCAACCTTGCGGCCAGGTACTGTAATTCCTTTTCCATCCGCTTTTGTTCGCTGAGATCAACGCCCATGCCCACCAGGCAGGGGACATTGTTCACGCTTGTGCGCCGGGCGGTGAAAAGGTAGGGTGTTTTACGGCCGTCTTTGGCTACAAACTCGGCTTCGATCGTGGCCGCGCCTGTCTCAAAAGCCTCTTGAATACGAGCGGCGATTAGCGATTTATCCTCACCAACAAAAAAATCGAGCGGGTGCATGTCGGCAATCTCGTCGGCGCTATAGCCGCTGATAACTTCAAAACTTTTATTCCAGCGCCGGAAGCGCCCCTGCTCGTCAAAGAGATAAAAAAGGCCCGGCAGGCTGTCAATGGCCGCATTGATGCGCTCCTCCAACTCCGCTCTGGCTGTTCGCAGCGCCGCGTCACTGCGCCGCCGCCGGGTAATTTCCCGCGCCAACTGGCGCTCTTTTTCCTCAAGTGCCTGCTGCAGTCGGGCGATGATTTCATTTTGACTTTCTGACGAATTGGTCATGATGTATCTTCCCGGGCTAACGACAGCCAGAAGGTAACGGCCGTGCCCACGTCCACCTGGCTCTCAATCTCAATCGATCCGCCACCCTACAGGCTAATTCCTGCTCATGCTGTTTTCATGCGGTTATGTCACGCAGCAACCCTGAACGTCTTGTCCCAGACTCTCAGCGACAGAAAAGCCGGCAATTTCTGTCCAGGCGTTATTGAGAAAGGTCCAGCGACCGGCCGCTTCCGTCTGAAAGATAATGTCGCCCTCCATAGAACTTGCACAGTGGTGGGTATCAGGATTGTTTGTTAAGGTAATGTGAGTATTTTTAGTGTAGCACAGATCGGGTAAAAACCGGTAGCTGTAATAACTGTCCGCAGTTAACTTAGCGATAAGGAGTAAGTGTAAACACGTATCGAATGGGTTCAGCACGTTCCGGCCTGCATGAGGCCCTAATTTCTATTCTGTTACCATTATGACCAAATTAACCCACATCCTCTTCGACTTCTTCGGCACGCTCGTTACCTATTCACCCGATCATATCGGCCAGGATTATGCCCGCTCGTACCAACGCCTGGTCGAACAGGGTGTTGACCTGACTTATCCTGCTTTTGTCGAGACCTGGGATAGCCTGTTTCATGAATTTGAGTTGCAAAGTGAAGCCTCGCTGGTCGAGTTTTCTATGACCGAGCTGTGTCATCATTTTTGGCAGCAGACGTTGGGTAAGCAGATAGATACGGCCATTGTCACCTCCTTCCGTGACACCTATCTGGCCGAATGGAGCCGGGGCGTGCGCCACATCCCCGGCGTAAAAGAGATGCTGGCAGCCCTGGCCGAGCAGTATGCGCTGGTGGTACTATCCAACACCCATCACGCTCAACTGGTGCATGACCATTTGCAACAAGGCGAGATAGATGTTTACTTTCAGCAGGTGGTCACGTCGGTGGCAGTTGGCCGGCGCAAACCGTCTCCCCATATTTTTACCCATGCTTTGCAGCTTGCCGGAGCCAGGCCAGAAACGGCCGTTTATGTCGGTGACTCCTACCGGGCTGATTATCTGGGAGCCAACAGTGCCGGCCTACGCTGTTGGCTGATTGACCCCCGGCGGCAGCACGACATACCGGAGGCCCACCGGCTAAATACTATTCTTGACCTGCCCACAGCACTCGGCTACGCCAGGTGACCCATGAAAGAATATCTACGCTTAATTGACACCGATACGGCCAATCCGGTTAATGGTATCGTGATTGGAAGATGTGGCTGATTATCTAAACGCAATGGTCAGTCATGGTTTTGCATTGTCACTCATTACGTCATTCTCCTTCACTAATAAATATGCCAATAATGTGATAGTTAGAAGCTGTAGCCGGCTTGTTCGCTTCGTTAACCATCTACTGATAGGTTAACAAAGCAGTGCTCAGAGAACGCTTACGCTTGGAAAAGTTAGCATGATGCAGGCACAATAAATGATATAATGCCCTGCAAAGGACAAAGGAGATGAAATTATGGACGAAACGACCCGAACACAGCTAAAGAACCTCTGGTCAACAAACCGTGCGCTGCAAAACGATGCTTTCTTCTACATTCTGGAAGTCACAAATGAACCGGTAGGGTGGGCCTATGAGGTTTGGGACGAGCTGGTGGCAAACCTGACCCACAAAGACAACCACAATCGGGCAATTGCAGCCCAGGTCTTGTGCAACCTGGCCAAAAGCGATCCTGACAACAGAATGCTAAAGGATTTTGACGCCCTGCTCGCCGTCACCAAAGATAAACGATTTGTCACGGCCCGGCACACTATGCAAGCCCTATGGAAAGTTGGCGCAGCAGGCCAGGATCAGCAGGCCCTATTGGTAGCTGGTCTCGACGGCCGTTTTCAGGAGTGCGCCACCGAAAAAAACTGCACGCTAATCCGCTACGACATCATCCAGAACCTTCGACACCTGTATGATGCGGTTCAGGACGAAGCGATAAAAACAAAAGCGTTAGCGTTGATCGAATCCGAAGAAGACCTCAAATATCGCAAAAAATATGCACGACTTTGGCGATAAATACCATGATGAAACCCCACCTACTTCTTCAACGATTGCACGACATCGGCCGTTCCCTTGACCAGAGCGGCCATGCCCTGGCCCTGATTGGTCTTGGTTCAGTAGGACTTGAACAAAACAGGCTGGACGCTTTTTCCGACCTGGATTTTTTTGCCATTGTCGAACCGGGCTGCAAACCCGATTACCTGGCCAACCTGGACTGGCTGAGCGCCATCAGCCCGATTGCTTACTCTTTCGCCAATACCGTAGACGGCTACAAGCTGTTATATGCTGACGGCATCTTCTGTGAGTTTGCCGTCTTTGAACCGGACGAACTGCAAGCCATCCCTTTCGCTGCCGGTCGTGTCGTTTGGAAACGGCCGGAAGTGGCCGAAACAATCGCACAGTCGGCAAAAACAAGCCCCAACCGGCCCAGACGCGATCAGTCATGGCTGCTGGGTGAAGCGCTCACCAATCTATATGTTGGCATGGGACGTGAGAGGCGAGGGGAGCGATTGTCGGCTATGCGCTTTATTCAGGGTTATGCCGTTGATCGGCTGCTGGAATTGGTAGACCAAATTGAAAAAGCGCAACCGGTAACACCAGACGAATTTGCGCTCGAACGCCGCTTTGAACAACGGTACGTAGACGCCGCTCGTTACGCACCGCTGTGGCTGCAAGGTTATGAACAGAACCAGGCGTCTGCGCTGGCTATTCTCACATTTCTGGAGCAGCATTTTCCGGTCAATGAGGCTATGGCTGCTGCCATTCGTGAATTGTGCGGTTGAAACGGTTTGGCTACCAATCTGAGCCAAGTAGTGAAGCAGAAAACCGGCCGAACTCGCTGGTGTTCAGGCGAACGGCCGTTTCCAGGCGGCCCTAAACTTTAGCAGTTTTGGTTATATGTTTGCCGTCATTCATGCCGCATTAAGGGAAGGTATAGGGTGTATATGGCCGGTTCAGGTGCTATGATCGTTACGGTCAAAGTTGCCGTGTAGCTGCTAGACTGGTTGGTTGTCGTCAAGGTAATCGTGGTATCACCGGGCGTGGTAAAAGTGTGGGTTACAACCTGGCCGTGAACCACCTGCCCATCTCCAAAGTCCCAGGCATATAGCAGGTTGGAGCCATTTTCAGTGACACCCTCAAAAGTGACTGTCTCCTCGATCAACAAGGGCGGCGGGTCAGATTCACCGTTGACCAAAATAACCAGGCCAGTAACCGGTTCTTCCACCTCAATAGGTGCCGTAGCCGTATAACTGCTGACGCTGTTGCTGGCAGTGAGGGTCGCGGTGTATATGCCGGGCGCAGCATAAGTGTAGGTGACGACATGACCATTAGCCGTACTCCCATCTCCAAAGTCCCAGGCGTATAGCAGATTGGAGCCATTCTCAGTGACACCCTCAAAAGTGACTGTCTCCTCGATCAACAAGGGCGGCGGGTCAGATTCACCGTTGACCAAAATAACCAGGCCAGTAACTGGTTCTTCCACCTCAATAGGTGCCGTAGCCGTATAACTGCTGACGCTGTTGCTGGCAGTGAGGGTCGCGGTGTATATGCCGGGCGCAGCATAGGTGTAGGTGACGACACGACCATTAGCCGTACTTCCATCTCCAAAATCCCAGGCATATAGCAGGTTGGAGCCATCTGAGTTGACGCCTTCAAAGTGAACCGTTTGATCGGTTGCGACCAGTGCCGGACCTGGGACACCGTTTATCAGCACATCCAGACCGGTGATCGGCTCGTCTACCAGGATAACGCTCGTGGCCATCTCATTGCTAACGCCGTTACTGGCTGTGAGCGTCACCGTATAGACGCCGGGAGCAGAGTAGGTGTGGGAAATTATCTCACCCGTACCGGCCTGCCCATCGCCAAAGTCCCAGACATAGGTTAGGACCGCGCCGCTACTTACGCTGGCTGTAAACGTCGTCGCTTGGCCTAAAATGGTTGGACTATCATTGACAATTTGCAGCCCAGAGATGGGTGCCTCGGCCATTGTCGTAATTACCTCGCTGATCAGGAATTCATCCCAGTAAATCACTTCTACCTGGTTTATCAGCGGTCCGACATAATCGGCGTTAACTGTCGTGGTGATTTGCCTGGTCCATACCTCCTGGTAGGCGGTGAAGGTCTTGCTGTCGGTAATCACGCCCGTCGGCGATACGTGGACCGGTAACATATTGATCAGCCCAACATCCAAATCAGCATGGCTTAAACTGGTAATCGTCACCGTATAGGTCAGCGTTTGCCCACTGGCAACCGGAGACGGTGTGGCTGAAACCGCCACCACAACGGCCACGCCGTCAAACAGTTCGTCAGCACCGATATCCACCCCATCAAACCAGATGCGGGGATCTCCCTCAAAATCAGTTTCCGGCAGTTGCGGATGGGCCGAATTACCCGCATCTACAGCCGGTGATGTTGGCGAAAGACGGAAGTTATTGACCGCTGGATCAACAAACTGCGGGTCCTCATAAATATTGCCGTTGACGCCGGCATAATCCGGATCGCTAATTAGTGAGAAGGAGACACGGTTAACCGAAACGGTCAAATCATTGAGATGGTTCCAGACGATGCTGTTGACGATTAACGGATTGCCGTTACGCACCCCGTGTAAGCCATTGTCGGCAATGGTGTTGTTGAGAAGCAGCGGATTATCATTGACCTGTAAATCTATGCCGCCCAGAGCATTGTTAACAATCATGTTGTTAATAAATGTTGGACCGCTGGCTCGCGTATTCGTACCTCGCCCAACACCCCAACCAGAGTTCTCAAAAATCTGATTGTTTTTGATGGTCCCCAGGCATGAGCCATCAATTTCCGTGAAACAGTGAAATCCATTAGCCTGGTTATAAGCGATAATATTGTCGGTTACGGTTGGGGCACACCGTGCATTGGCATAATAGGGCGCCCTGGCCCGGCACTGGATACCGTGACCCCCATTGTAGGCAATCGTGTTCTCCTCAATCACTGCCTCATTACGGGGATTGCTGTAACCATAGCCTGCCTGGAGATAAATGCCATAATGCGTATTATTGGTTATGAGGTTATTGGAAACAACGGTGCGATTGTTACGACCGCTGTAGGGGCTTTCAACGCGAACACCTGTATGGTTCTGCGTAATCCTGTTACCGGTGATTACGGGCGCCGGGGTGAAATTGAGGTGGCCCTGCACCAGTATGCCGGAGTTGCTGTTGGCAATAGTGAAGCCCTGAACGATAGTGTTGTTGGTATAGACTTCAGTATCGGGAAACAGCAAACTGTGCTGCGTCGGCTGTCCCCAAAGAATTGAAGCCATGTGCCCACCGACCAGCTTTAGACCCGATACCATGTTAATCGGATAGTTCTCACCGGTGGCAGTTGAATAAAGGCCGGGGGCAACAAAGAGCGCAGCATTGTGGCCGGAGACCTGACCTAAAGCAAACGTCACTGAACGCCAGGGCATATCCTGGCTGCCGACGCCATTGGCATCGCTGCCATAGACACCATCCACGTACAAGGCATTCACGTGATCTACTGGTGGCAAAACAGCAATAAAATCGGTATGGGTTATGACATCTAGGGCAACGCTGTTGGTAACAACCAGGGTAACTGTGTAAAGACCCGGCGTAGTAAACACGTGGGTATGTGTTATGGCCTCTGTAGTCGTTACAACCCCATCATAAGACCAATAATAGGCGTCGGCGTGTTGGGACAAGTTGGTAAAGGTAACGGTTAGCGGGGCCTGGCCAATACGCGGAAGCGCCATTAGTTCGGCAGACGGTGTGTGGAAGGCTGTGATGTATTGGGTACGGGTGAGAGTGTGGCTGCCGAATGGATTAGCGGCGGTCAAAGTTACCGTGTACATGCCTGCTTCTGTGTAAACGTGCGTCGGAGCGACAGCTTGGCTGCTGTGCCCATCGCCAAAATCCCACGCATAGCTGACGGCGTGCTGTGATTGATTGCTAAAACTGACGCTCAAGGGAGCAAGGCCATACAGCGGTGGCGTGGCGGTGAAATCAGCTTGAGGTAAATCATAGACGGTAATGTACTCTGCCTCGGTGTGGCTGTTGGCCTGGTATTCATTAACGGCCGTTAGGGTTACCGTATAGGCACCTGGTGTTGTATAAGTGTAGACATGCACTGCTTCTATGGTGTCGCTGCTGTTGCCGTCACCGTAATCCCAAATAAAACTGTCGGCGTACAGCGATGTGTTGGTAAATGTGACCGTCGTCGTCAGAAAACCTAAACGAGGCGCGGCCGTGAACCCGGGTTCGGGCACGTTTCCAACTGTGATGTAATTGTTGCGGGTCAAGATGTCTTCGCCATAAGCATTGTAGGCCGTCAAACGTACTGTATAAACGCCCGGCTCGTCGTAAACATGGGTGTGGGTGTAGGCGGCTGTTGTACGGGTCGCACCATCGCCATATTCCCAAAAATAACTGTCGGCCATTTCAGACAGATTAGTAAATATGACGGCTAGTGGCGTAACTCCCAGGCGTGGTGTGCCGGTAAAGCTGGCGTTGGGCGGGCTATTAAGGACAACAGTGTGACCGGGGCGTGATATGGTAGTGTGACCAGTGATAGCCTCTACGCTAGAATGTTCAGCAGCAGAAACGGGGGGCACGTAAGTTACCAGGTGGGCGAAGCTGACCAAGAGCAGCAACCCTATCAAGCAAGACAGCGTAAGCCACAGGCTGCGTTTAACTACCTGGTTTGTCCACAAGTGTATCTTGGTGAAATCAGTAAACATGAATACCTCGCTGGCATCAGGGTGTTTAATTGGGTGCCAATTGGCAAATCGATTCTACTATTGGTGTTTTAGAGCAACAATAGCCAATTTGTCATTTATGCCGGCCGACCTGAGCTTCTCGCTCCTGGTTGCCACGCGCATTTTCCAAAAGCAGGGCATTACATCATAACGCAAAACGACAGGTCAGGGCAGCGGCAAACCCAACGCTGCTGCCCCGCCGCGTTGGTGCAAATCAACCAGATAAACGGCGGCCGTTTCTGGCGGAAAAGGCATCTCATTTTCCAGCCACCACTGCATAAAGCCGACCTGGGCTGCGGCCATATAGCGAACAGCCAACGCGGTCGGCATCGCCGCCTGGCGTTCATCAAACCCGAATAAGGGCAGCAGATCGCTCATCTGTTGGGCAACGGCCGCTTCTACACGCTGACTAAATCCTGGAATGCCGTCCGGCTGCAGCATGGCCCGGTAAAAAGGAGCATAGGCCGCTACATGGATGAACAAGGCTTCCCAATTGGCCGCATGGCCCGGCTCCGTGTCGTTTTCAAATGGGGTGCCCACACCGGGTGTGGCCACACCTGGTGTGCCCACACCCTGTGTGACCACGTCAGCAAACAGCAAGTCAGTTAATTGAGCCGCCAAATCGTGAATGTCGTGATAGTGACGATAAAAAGTGGCCCGGTTGATACGGGCCGCCTCGGCCACGGCCGTTACCGTAATTTGGGCAAACGGCCGTTCCAATAATAAGTTGATAAACGCATCTCGAATTTGTTCCTGCGTCCGCTGTATCCGCAAATCCACCTGTGAATCCTTGTTTGGCAACATCCTGTTTCTTCCTGTTGTGTATGCATCAAAACGGCCGTTTTTGTTGCTTGACGCCAATTGACACTCCCGGTATCCTTTCGTGCGACATACTGTTGCATATCTTAGCAAACCTATCAATTACAGGCGAATTGTACCTATACAGACCTGCGAGGTTTATGCCACAAGAGTTGGCATTAAACAAATGTCAAAACCTCGCAGGTCTCCAGAGAAGCAGGCGAATTGGCATGAAACGACTATCATTGGCAGAAATGCGCACATTACAAAACGACCAACTGGGGTTTGCCCTGACGATGGCCCAAGAGATGGGGGGGGTGGCCCATCTCAAACTCTTGTGGTTCGATATGTTCCTGGTCACGGAACCGGCCGTTATCCGTGAACTTCTCATCCAGCATGGCTCCCGGATGCAGCGGGACCGCTTCACCGCACAGGTATTCAAGCGGTTTATGGGCAAGGGGGTGTTTGTGGCCGAGGGTAAGGCATGGCAGCGACAGCGCAAGCTGGTTCAGCCCGCCTTTCACGCCCTACGCATTCGAGATTACGTAGACACGATGGCCACCTACACCCGCGAAATGATGGCCCCCTGGCAGCCGGGGCAAACGGTCGTCATTGACGACGAATTGACCCGCCTGACCCTGCGCATTATCGCCAAGACGATGTTTGACGTGGATTTGGAGGCAGAAACGGCCGTTATCGGCCACCTGATGAAAGAAATTCTCACCGTTGGCGAAGCCCAGTTAAAGATGCCGGTTTTGCCCCCCACCTGGCTGCCTATCGCCGGTAACCGCCGTCAGCAGCGTGCCCTGCGCGACGTCAAAGCGCTGCTGCGAGATATCACCCACCAGCGGCAGGCAGAAGGCGAAGACAAAGGGGACCTGCTCTCTATGCTCCTGGCCGCCCGCGATGAAGCCGGCCAGCCCATGAGCGAACAGCAGTTATTAGACGAGTGCATCACCCTGTTTGTGGCCGGGCACGAAACGACGGCGGCGGCCCTCACCTGGGCCTGGTATCTGCTGGCCCAACACCCCGACGTTGCCACCCGTTTGCAGCGGGAAACGGCCGCCGTGTTGGGCGCTGAGTCGATTACTTTTGACCGGCTGGCCGAGATGCCGCTGCTGGAAGCCGTCGTTAAGGAAACGCTGCGTCTGTACCCGCCCGCCTTTAGCTTTGCTCGTGAAGTTGTTGAGCCATTTACGGCCGCTGGCTACCAGTTTCCACGCCGGGCCATGATCTTGTTTAGCACGTATGCCACCCATCATCGCCCTGATCTGTGGGATGCGCCGGAAGCGTTTCGGCCGGAGCGGTTCATGGACCCGGCGAACGGGCCGGACCGGTATACCTATCTGCCATTCGGCGCCGGGTCACGCATCTGCCTGGGCAACTCATTTGCCATGCTTGAGGCACAGGTGATTCTGGCTACGATGGTGCAGCGCGTGGCGTTGACACGGGCAACGGCCGAACCGGTGATAACAGATACCGTGATTACCCTGCGCCCGCGCGACCCCTTACCTATGCAGGTGCAGTCTGTTTAGTCGCTGACCAGAATTAAGTTCGTAGTGGCGGCTTTAGCCGTCCAGCCCGCTAAACATGTGCTGAGCGCAGCCGAAGTAGCAGTTACTACAAACCGAAATCGCTAATTTATTTGCGGACAGTTGCTTAGGTTTAGGTGGTGGCTGACCGAAACCGGCATTCGGCGGCGGCACACATTTATCAACAGCTACAGCATCAACAGCCGCCGATGGGCCGTTATCTCCTCAAGAAAATGGGCGCGGGCTGCGTTGTCGGCGATACCGGCCGCCTGCTGGCGCAGCGTCGCCACTGCCTGCTGCCGCAGCGATTCTGATCGTTCTTCATCCCCTTTGACCTGGAGCAGGGTGACGCAGTCCAGATAAAATTGTCCCAGGGTATCGCCATTGGGCTGAGGATGCTCCAAGAGATAGGCCACGGCCGTTTCCAGCAAAGGCCAGGCCGCTTCGGACTGACCAGCCGCATAGTAGACGGCCGCCAGCGCCGCCTGCAGCTCTGTTTTCACGTCCAGGGCATCCAATTTATGCCAGAGGGCAATCGCCTCGGTATAAACGGCCGTGGCCCTCTCCCATTCTCCTTGTCCCCGCAGCCCATGACCCAAACTGTTCAACCCATACGCCTGCAGCAGTGGATTGCCAACTTTGGCGGCGATGGCCAATGCGGCCTTAGCCTGCTGCACGGCCGTTTCCTGATCACCTAGATAATGGTGGACCAGCGCCAGTCGCGCCAGCGTTGTGCCCGTACTGCGCTCTTCCTGTATGGCCCGATAGGTCTCTAAAACGGCCGTTAGCCGTTCCCGCGCCGCCTCATATTGCCCCAGCATAAGCGCCAGGTCGGCCAGATAACGCTGCGTATCCGCTTCCCCTTTGGGCTGCCCGATCTCCTGATACCAGGTTAACGCCTGGGTGTAATAATCCTGCGCCCGGCTAAAATCGTATTCCCAGGCGGCCAGGCGCCCCAGCATATTGGCCGCCATCGCCCCGTTGGCCCGGTCGCCCATCTGCTGAAAAACGGCCAGAGATTCCTGGAAATAAGCGACCGCCTGCTCTTCCTGGTCCAGGTTGCTGGCCACAGTGCCCAGAGCCACCAGCACGCGGGCGCTGCTCAAGCCGGTGGGGTCTACCTGCCGCTGGATCGCCAGCGCTTTTTGCAACAGGTCCTGCGCAGCCTGATAGTCACCGCGCCGAAAAAGGACAGCGCCCAAGGCATAGTAGGTCCGCGCCAGCTCCACGGGATCGCCGCTCGCCTCATAGATGGTCAACGCCTGACGAATCGCCTGTTCCGCCTGGGCATAATCGCCCTTCCGCTCGCCCAACTGTCCCGACAAACGCCAGACCTGCGCCTGCAGCCAGGGCGTTTGGGCCGTTTCTGCCGCGGCCAGCGCCTGCGGAATGATTTCTTGAGCTATGACGACATCTCCCTGACGCAAAGAAACGGCAGCGGTGATGAGATGCGCCTGGGCTAACAGAGCGGGATCGGACAGACCGGCAGCGCCGGCAGCAGCAACGGCCGTTTCCGCTGCCGCATACTCATGTCGTTCCAGCAGAAACAGGGCGTGGTAAAGATGCAGGTCGGCCTGCCGGGGCAAGCGGGCTGCCCCCGCGGCAAAGGCAGCCACACCCGCTTCGTATAGTCCGGCCACCCGGTAAAAACGAGCCAGACCCGGCGCCATTTGGCGCAATAAGGCAACATCGGCGGCCGTAACGGCCGTTTCCCAGGCGGCGCGGCAGTTGTCCAGGTCGGCCAAAAGCTGGCGGGCCACGGCCGTTTGCTCCGGGCCATGTAGGGCGTCGACCGCCTGCTGGAGCTGCGCCGCAAAATAGGCGGCGTGGTCGGCGGCCGCCTGCTGGCTGTCGGTCAGTTGCGCCAGGGCATATTGGCGGATCACCTCATGCAGGCTGTAACGGCCGTTTGTGGCCAGCGTAACCGAACCGTCGCCTGCCGTCCGAATTAGCGTTTTGGCGGCCAGACCGGCCAGCAGTGCAGACGACGCCTGGGCCACGGCAGATGCCGCCTGGGGCGTAAATCCGCCGCGAAAGAGGGCCAGCCGGGGCAGGGCGGCCTGCTGTGGCTGCGTCAGCAAGGCCCAGGAATGGTCAAAAACGGCCTGCAGGCTATGGTGACGGACGGGCACGTCGCGCATGGTCGTCGCCAGCCGGTCGAAGCTTTGCCGGATTTGGGCCAGCAGGCGGGACGGCGATTGGCTGTCCAGCAGGGAAGCGGCCAGTTCCAGCGCCAGCGGCGCCCCTTCTACCAGGCGGCAGAGATCGGCCACGGCCGTTTCCTGCCCCGCTAACGTAAAATCGGGGCGCACCCGCTGTCCCATCTGCACAAAAAGCCGCACCGCGTCAAAGCGGGCGATTTCTGGTGCGGCCGCCGGTGGCGTCGGCAGCCCCGCCAGGGGCAGGCGGGTTTCCCAGCGCAGTTGCAGATATTCTCGCGACGTAACCAGCAGGTGCAGCCGGGGCGCGTTTTCCAGCAGCGCCACCACCAGAGCGGCGGCCGGTTCTAAAGCCTGCTCGACGTTGTCCAGCAGCAGCAGCATTTCCTTGTCGCGCAGATAGGCCAGTAAATCAGCTTGCTCCGCGCCAACGGCCAGGGTCAACTCCAGGGCAGCGGCGATGGCCTGCACCAGGCCGGCGCTGCTGGTGGCTTCGGCCAGCGGCACAAACAGGACGCCATCGAGAAAGGCGTAGGCGTGGTCGCGGGCGGCGGCCAGGGCCAGCCGCGTCTTGCCGCTGCCGCCCGGCCCGGCCAGGGTGATCAGCCGCCGCCTGGGATCGTTGAACCAGGTGAAAAGCTGCCCCAACTCGGCGGCACGGCCAACCAGCGGGGTAGGTTGGGGTGGCAGGTTGGGGGATTGGGGGCGCCGGCAAGCGGCCTGAATGCGCCGGTAAACGGCCGTTGTCTCCGCCATCGGCGCTACCCCCAACTCTTCTTGCAGCAGCGTGCGGCAGGTTTCGTACTGAACCAGGGCAGCGTTGAACTGGCCGGTGCGGGCCAGCAGCCGCATCAGCGTCCGGTGGGATTCCTCGCGCCACGGCTCGATGGCCAGCAGGCGACGCAGGCTGCCAATGGCTTCTTCCCACGCCCCGACCTGGCTTTGTTGCTGGACCAGCCGGTCCAGGGCGGTCAGGGCCAGCAGTCGCCAGCGTTCCCGCTCTTGTTGTAGCCACGTTTCCAAGTCGGGCGCGTCCTGGGGGTAGATACCGTCCAGGAAATTGCCGCGATAGAGGGCCGCGGCGTCGGCCAATGGCTTGGCCGCGTCGTCCAGGGCTTGCTGCAAGACGGCCGTATCCAGCCAGACGGGTTGGTCGGGGTTGAAAGCGGCCGTTTTGCGGGTGGCTTCGATGGCGTTGGGTAAAAGCTGGCGCAGGTTGTAAACGGCCGTGCTCAAATTGGCCCGCGCCCGCTCCTCGCTCATTTCGCCCCACAGCAGCCCGGCCAGTTGCGGCCGGCTGCGTTGGCCCGGATTGAGCAGCAGGTAACAAAGCAGCAGCAGCTCCTTTTCCGAAGCAAAGCCGGTGACCGCTTGTTCGTCCAGCGTAATTTGGACTCGTCCCAGCAGATGGAACTTGAGCATGAGGGCAATTCCTAGAACGGTGCCGTGTCGTTTCGCCCGTAGGGAGAAATCTTTCCAGAATGACCGCATTCACCACAAAAATTTGGTTCAATCTGGGCTGGCAGATACGAATTGAGACTGAATTGAGAATAAGGGTTTATGCTGCCAGATATATGTTCATTATAACAAATCTGTTCAGAAATGCAGTCTGTCATCAGTAGTAGAAAATTTGTGGTGCGGTTGAGCCTAATCGCGCCGGGAAAGTGAGCGAGCAGCGCTATGAAAAATAAAACGGCCGATCCCGTCTACCGTACACTCATCCTGCGCTGCTGGTCAGAACAGGATGGTGCCGAATCGCGCCGCTTCTGGCGCTTCCATCTGCAATGGCTGGACACCCAGGAGCGGCAGAGCTTCGCCGATGTGGCGGCACTACTGGCCTCGCTGAACCAGACGTTTGGCCAGGACGATATCCAAGACGCACCTTAAAATGGAGAAAACAAATCATGACAAAAAGAAGAACGTTTATATATTACTCATTGGCTTTAATTGGTGCAATGTTAACACTATTAAGTAGCTGCGAAAAAAAAGAAGTAATAGATCCCTCGATCAGTACAATAGATCCCCCGATCAGTACAGAAGATGTAAGCAACTATCTGCAGGGGCTGCCTTCGTGGAGCCAGTTCGCCCCGCCGGGACAAACCCAGCCGCCCACACCGGCCGGTGAAGCCCAGACCGGGGAGGATGTGCTCCTCGATGTGGAACTGTTCCACGAAGATGGCAGTCTCGGTCTGCTCGAGAACGTGACCTACTCCTGCCAGGTGCAGCCGTTTACGCTCACCGACAACCCGCAGCAGATTGCCATGTACTCCCCCGACAGGGAGATTCTCTACGCCGGCGGGCTGATCCAGGGCCAAAGCCACCGCGATGGTCTCGGCAGCCTGCTGGGCCTTCCCATTGCCGAACGGGCCCCGATCAACGTATCGATCCCGGGCCTTGCTAATGACGATAACTTCCGTACGGTAGATCGCCCGAACCAGGCCTCGGTAGACCAGGCCATCGGCTCGATGATCGGCGGGGCGACGGCCAGCGGGCTGGCCACACCAAGCTCTATCAGCTTTAAGATGGAGACCTACCACAGCGAGAAGCAGTCGGCCCTACAGATGGGCCTGTCGGGCAACTATCTTGGGTTTGAGGGATCGGCCAGCGGCAGCATCGACAAAAAGCAATCCGAAACCACGGTCACGGCGCAGTTCTACCAGAAGATGTACGAAGTGGTGGTGGAAGCCCCGCAGAGCCCGGCTGATTTTTTCAATGAGGATTTCACCGAAGCCAGGCTGCAACAGCAGATCAGCCAGGGCCGCATCGGTCCGGACAACCTGCCGGTGTATGTATCCAATATCGTATATGGACGCATGATGATGTTCTCCATTACCTCAACGGCCAGTGAATCCGACATCCGGGCAACCATGCAGGCCGGGTACAACTCGATAGGCGGAAGCGTGGAAGCCAACCTGAGCGCCAAACAGCAATCGATCCTTCAGGAGTCGAAGATCAAAATCACCTCCATCGGCGGCGATGCGGAGGCGAGCCTGGCGATGATCCGCTCGGGCGACTGGTCGCAATACTTTACCAACAACGCCCCGCTGTCGAGTGCCGCCCCGATGAGCTACACCTTCCGCAACCTGGGCGATGGTAGCATTGCCAGCGTTACAGAGACCACCGAGTACAACATCAGTTCCTGCTCTGCTATACAAGATACTCCGGGCACATTCAATTTTCTGAATGCCCAGAATCTTGGTTTGCCCATTCCGGCACCGGTGAAGGTGATGATGGGTGATGTGAACGGCAACGGAATGCAGGACCTGATTTACAATCATGTAAGTGCCAATTCAAATCAGACTGTGGTTGCCTTCTCCAACGGCGACGGCACCTTTACCATGGGCACGCCGACGTCCCACAGCGCCACGCCTCCCTACAGTTGGAGCCAATATGACGTCAGAACAGGCGATTTCAACAATAACGGACTGGTTGATTTGGTTTGGAATCGGGTGGATGGTACGAATACAAGCTACATCGCATTATCAAACCGCGATGGCACATTTGAAGAGATGCCCATGTTTACCATCGGCGATGACCGGTGGAGTCCGTTGTATAAGTTCCAGGTTGGAGATATAGACGGAAAGAACGGAGACGATCTGATCTGGAACCGTCATTTTAATATCAACAGAACTTACTTAAGCCTGTCAAACGGGGATGGAACCTTTGGCGCCGATAATTTCGAAGATACAACCGGCAAAAATCATGATCATCCGACCGCTTCCGGATGGAGTGATGCCCATATCAGGTTTTCAGTGGCTGACTTTAATGGAGACGGCCGGGATGACCTTATCTGGCATACTGTCGGAGTTGCTGGCAGCGACGGGCATCGTGTCTGGCTCGCCGAATCGAAAAGAGATCAACCTGGTAATATTTTCGATTTTCCGGAAGTATTTAACCGTGAAACACAGGGTTGGGCTGATTATGAAATCTTAATAGGTAATATTGATGGTAATGCCGGGGTTGATCTGGTCTGGGTAATAACTACCAGGAATGAACCATATATACACCTGGACCTGTCAACCGGAAGCATCCCTGTTTTGGTGCGCGGCGGACCCGGTCAAGGGGTTATTAATGCTGACATAGCAAATGACTATCAAATTCGATTACTGGATGTAAATGGTGATGGTCGCAAAGATATTCTGCTTAACCGGATGGGAGCTGTCAACAGAAGCTATATTGGCCTTGGCAGATCAAATGCTGTATTTGACTTCTCACGTGTCAGCCAGGACCATCCGGCCGGCGATCAATGGGGCCAGTTTGAAATCCTGATCGGCGACATCAACGGCGATTCGCGCGAGGATGTGGTGTACGTAAATGCCGATGCCACGAATACCGTGTATGTGGGCATTTCAAGAGGCAGTGAGCAGTAAAAAAGGAGAAATATTATGCGACGCTTATCAATTATTATCGGATGGCTTATATTCTTGAGCGCGGGCCTGGCTTGCAACGTGGGTACAGGGCCAACGGCTGAACCCACGGCCATCTTACCTCAGTCCACCGTCGAGCCGGCACCCCAACCCATCGACGAACCGGCGCCCCAACCAACCAACGTATCACAGTCAGGTGATTCGGTGGATGCGTTTGTCGGCGAGCTGCCTCAGTGGAGCGACGTCTCGCCGGATGCGCCGGAGAATAACGGGGCGCCAACGGGAGAAACGGCCGTTGCCGGCGAGGAGCCCGCAGCCGATGGCGGACTGTATACCTGCACCACCACCCCCTACAGCATCACCAAAAACCCGCAGGAGATCGCTATTCACAATCCCGATGCGGCCGTGCTGTGGCCGGGCGCTCTGATACGCGGCCGCTCTCACCTGCAAACCGGCTCGCTGGAACTGCTGGCCGTCAGTCGGGACAAGCGCGCCCCGCTGGGCATCTCCGTTCAGGGCGGTGGCGTTCTGGGCATTCCCGGCGGTGTCAGCACCGTTGTCCAGCAGCCGGTGGGCAGCACCATCCGCGAGGGTATCAACCAGATCGTGGTCAATACGCTGGGGGCGGACGTGGCCGTTGGCGCCGGAGCCAGCTCCTTTAACTCCGTGGAGAGCCACAGCAGTACCCAGGCGCTCCTGAATCTGGGCCTCGACGCCCGCTATTTGGGGGCTGCGGCGTCGGGACGGCTCAACTACAGCCGGGCGGCCAATCAGCATACCTACACCGCCTATTTTGTGCAGCGACTCTTTACCGTCGCCGTAGATTTACCGGAACGGCCGTCTTCTTTCTTTGCCGACAACGTCACCGCCGCCGACCTGCAAAGTCTGGGTATCAGCGACGACAATTTGCCGCTCTATATTGACAGTGTGTCATAC